>JBDLIY010000060.1:0-13372 GCA_039714635.1 Planctomycetota bacterium | reverse complement strand
CGCCGATGCGACGGTAGACCCGGCGCGGGTCGACGCCGGCCAGGCGTCTGCCGTACGGCGGATTGAGGACGTAGAGGCGGCGGTCGCCTTCCGGGGCCGGCGGGTCGGCGAGGAAGTCGCGGACTTCGACAACCTGGTCGCCGAGGTTGGACCGGGCCGTCTTCGCCGCGCGAGGATCCACATCGGACGTGAGGACGCGCCGGTCGACGACCTTCGCCGCGGCCGACATCTTCGCCACGAGGTGCGAGTACGCCGCCGGCCGGAACGCGGGCCAGGCCTCGAACGCGAACTCCCGGTCGGCGCCGGGCAGCGTTCCCCGGGCCATCTCGGTCGCCTCGACGGAGAACGTCCCCGCGCCGCACATCGGGTCGACGAGGGTGTCGTAGTCACCGGGCCAGCCCGCCTCCCGGAGCAGCGCCGCGGCGATCGTCTCCCGCAGCGACGCCTCCCCCACGAACGTCCGCCGCCCCCGCCGGTGCAGCCGCTCGCCGCTCGTGTCGAGGCTGACCAGGCAGCGGTCGTCGCGGAGCCGGACGTGGATCGCCTGGCCGCCGGCCGCGAACTCGACCGTGCGGCCGTATTCCGCCATCCGCGCGGCGACCGCCGATCGGAACTCCTCCTCGATCCGCCCCTCGTGGTAGAGGCGCGACTGAGCCGAGGCGACGCGGAACGACACGACGGCGCCGTCGGAAAGGTGAAGCTCCCACGGGATCGCCGCCGCCTTCCGGGCGAGCCGGCCGAAGCCGTCGACGTCGAAGGCGTCGATCCGCATCAGCACCCGGGTCACGACCCGGGACGCGATGTTCGCGCGGATCATGTCGTCGAGGCGCGCCTGGAACCGAACCCCTCCTTCGACGGGTTCGCCCAGTCCCTTGACGCCGATCGACGCCAGCTCAGCACGTGCCGTCGCCTCGAAGCCCGGCTGGACGACGGCGAAGAACCGGTGCTCCTTCCCGTTCACGTGCTGCTTCACGCGCCGGGCGATGGCCTTCTCGGAACCAGCGTTCACGCGAGACCCTCCAGGAACCGCTTCGCCGCCCGCGCCCCGTCGATGGCCGCGCTCATGATCCCGCCGGCGAAGCCCGCCCCCTCGCCGATCGGATAGAGGTTCGCGAAGCCCTCGGCGCAAAAGCTCTCCCGGTCGCGCGGCAGCCGGACGGGGCCGGAGCTGCGCGACTCCAGCCCGACGAGGAGCCCCTCGGGTCCGGCGAAGCCCGGGATCTGCCGGTCGAACCGGGCGAGCGCCGCCGCGAGGGCGTCCCGCGCGCGCTCCGGCAGGAGCTCGTCGATCCGGCCCGGACAGGTCCCGAAGGAGTAGCTCGTTTTCATGGGTCCCGTGGTGAGGCGCCCGGCGAGGAAGTCGTCCGCGCGCTGGGCGGGCGCGGTGTAGTCGCCGCCGCCGGCCTCGAAGAACTCCCGTTCCAGCCGTTCCTGGAACTCCATGCCCGCGAAGGGGCCGTCGCCGAATTCGGCGGGGCCGAACGTCGTCACGAGGGCCGCATTCGCCCACGGCGAGGAGCGCATGGAGTTGCTCATGCCGTTCGTGCAGAGCGTCCCCGGCTCGTTCACGGACGCGACGATCTTCCCGCCGGGGCACATGCAGAAGGAGTGCGCTCCCGGCGCGCCGCCGCCGGCCTTGCAGACCAGGTTGTAGGACGCCGGGCCGAGGAGGCCGGCCTCGGGCCCGTCGCCCCACCGGCCCTTCGTGATGAGTTCCTGCGGGTGCTCGATCCGCACGCCGAGCTGGAAGGGCTTGGCACGGACGACGACGCCCTGCGCGGAGAGCGCCCGGATCGTGTCTCGGGCGCTGTGGCCCGGGGCGAGGAACAGGGCGTCGCAGGGGATCTCGCCCTGGCTGGTCGCGACGGCCCGGACGCGGCGCGGCGGCCCCTCGTCGATCACGAGCCCGTCGAGCCGCGTCCCGAAGGCAAACGACCCGCCCTTCGCCTCGATCCCTGCGCGGAAGCGCGGCAGAAGCTTGTGGAGCCGGTCGGTGCCGATGTGGGCGCGGGCGTCGTAGAGGATGTCGGCCGGCGCGCCGCGGCGGACGAGTTCCTCCAGGCACGGCACTTCGAGCGGGTCGTCGACGCGCGTGTAGAGTTTCCCGTCGGAGTAGGTCCCGGCGCCGCCCTCGCCGAACAGCAGGTTGGACTCCGGGTCGGGCGTGCGGGAGCGGAGGAAGCCGGCGAGGTCTTTCCCGCGCCGCGCGAGGCCGCCGCCGCGGTCGACGATCGTGACGGCCGCGCCGTTGGTGGCGAGCACGAGGGCGGCGTAGAGCCCGGCGGGCCCGGTGCCGACGACGACGACGCGAAGATCGCGGACGGAGGACGGCAGCCCGTCGACGCCGAAGGTCCCGACGCGGGGAGCCTCCTTCACTTTCCCGGCCTTGACCGCCGCCCGGAACCGCTTCCCGGTTTCGTCGTGGTCGAGGACGAGGTCCGCGTGGACGACGTATTTGAATTGCCGCCGCCCGCCGCGCTTGCGGGCGTCGACGGACTTGCGCGCGATCCGGAAGCCGCGGACGCGCGCGGGGTCGACGCCGGCGGCTTTCGCCGCGCGCTCACGGAGCGCGCTCTCCGCCTCGTCGAGGCCGAGGGAGAGGTTCATCACGCGCCAGGTCTTCGAGGGTTTCGCGTTCATCACCGCCCGTACGTTACCCGACCAGCGAAACAACGCTGACAGGCGCCGCTTTTTCACATCCGTCGAACAACTGAGTCAGACTCGGATCGGACAGAAGAAACGGTCGTTTCTCTCGGCAGCACGAAAAGAAACGACCGCTTGGCACCGCCCGCCCGAAAACCGCGCGTCAACCCGGTACAATGCCGCCGTGAGTCGAGACACGACATTCGAAATCCGGGAGAAGCAGATCGAACTCCTCCGGGAGGCGCCGCCATCTCGCCGTCTGCAGTTGGCGTTGTCCCTCAGTCGCTCGGTGATGGAACTCTCCCGCCGCGGGATCGCCCGGGCGCACCCCGAGTGGTCGGAGCTTGCACGAGACATCGAGTTTGTCCGGATCCACTACGGCGAGGAACTGGCCGAGGGACTCGAACGGCATCTGCGGAAGAGGGGATGAGCGGACACCCGGATCTCGAACGGGCGTTGGCTCCTCTCGTCGACGCACTGGAGAGACTCGGCATCCCGTACCGGATTGGTGGGTCGATCGCGTCCTCCCTGCACGGCGTGGCCCGCGCGACGCTCGACGTCGACATCGTCGTCCACATGCCGGTGGACGCGGCCGGCTCCTCGATCGGGAGTATCTGGTGCGCTGGGCGACGGAACTCGATCTGGCGAAGCTGCTCCGCCGGGCCGAAGAGGACGCTGCCGGCCGAGCCAGCTCGAACAAACGCTGACAGGCGCTACTCTTTCACATCCGGCGTTGGCTGAGCGTCCCTGTGAAAAACCGGCGCCGGTCAGCAGCGTTTCACTCAGCGGGGGGCGAGGAGTTCCCTCCGGCGACGCTCGAACTCCTGCTCTCTTCGCCGGCCCTCGAACTTCCACTTCAGTTCGTTCAGGGCCTCGGGCTTGGGACCGGACCAGGAGGCTCCCTCCGCCATCGCCCGGGCACGATCCGCGTTGAGGACCCGGTCCCACGTCCGGCTCCGGCCGGGCCAGGTCCCGGAACACCATCGCCGCGAACAGGATCGCGAAGATCACCGTCGAGAGCCGGTAGCCAATCAGCTTCGTCATGTCCTTCTCTCCTTCGGGTGCCCCCTGCCGAACAGCCGAGTCAGACTCACGTGTGCGCTCTTCTGTCCGAACGGAGTCTGACTCACTTGTTCGGGAGGAGGGGGGCGGCGGCCCCGGCGACCTGGGCGGCCATCCGACGGTGACCCTCCGCCGAGAAGTGGCAGTGGTCGATGAAGAGCGCGCCGTCTCGCCCCTCCCGGACTCGGGCGACGTCCTCCGGGACGCGCTCGAACAGACGGGAGCGGGCATCCAGGAACGGGGCCCCCGACGCCGCTGCCCGTTCGCGGATCACGCCGGCCACCTCGGAGTTCGCGCGGTCGCCCCGGCGGTCGAGATCCAGGGCGCGGATCAACCGCTCAACGCCCGCCACATCGCGCCCCTCGGCCAGGTCGACGAGACCCCGGAGATAGACGAGCAGCGCGTGCTCCCCGTCGATCTCCGCCGCCCGCGCGAACGCCGTCGACGCCTCGGCGACGCGCCCCTCCCGCCACGCGTCCCGTCCGGCCTCGAACGCCCGCGTCCACTCGATCTCCCTCCCCTCGTACCCCGGACCGTTCACCGGATTCCCCGGCGCGTGGAGCAGGTTCGGCACCGCCGGCGCGAGAAGCAGCGCGAAGCCCCGGACCTCCGCCAGGGCGATCATCTGGGCGACGTTCGAGTCGAGGAACCGCAGGCGGAGGTCGTACTGCTCCCGGTCCCGGATGAGGGGGAACGACCGGTTCCCCACGAAGTGGCGCTGCACGTCCGGCCGCGGGAGCTCGATCGGGCCGCTCCCCACCAGTCCCCGCAGCCAGCGGATCACGCGCAGCCTCCCCACCGCCGCGGCGAACGCCTCCTGCCGCGCCAGGAACCCGTCCTCGTCGAAGAAGATCTCCTCCAGGAACTCGTTGTGCCCCGTGTAGACGACGACGAGGTCCGGATCGAACCGCGCCGCTTCCTTCATCACTTCGAACACACGGTGCGAGCCGAACGCCACCATCCCGCCGTTGATGACCTCGTACCGACCGGGCCGCCGCGCCGCCAGCTCCCGGGGCAGGAGGTCCGGGAACGACTCCATGCGATACCCCATCACCGCCGAACCGCCGAGCACGAAGATCCGCGTGACGCCCTCCGGCTTCGGCATCGCGATCGTCTCGTCCCAGCGCGGGAAGAACCGCTCCCCGGAGACGTAGTTGACGTGGCGGTTCTCCCAGGGGTCGAGGGCCCCCACGCCGGTGAGACGGAACGCGACCTCCAGAGCGAGAAGCAGGCCGAGCGGCAGGAGAAGGGCGGTGAGGCGGAAGGCCCATTTGCGGCGGCGGGAAGTCGGCCCGGTTTCGGCGGTCACGCGGCCATCCTACCGGAAGACCTGCAAATCGGGGTCTGACCCCGAATTGCAGTTAGCGGATCAGCTTTGCGGGGCGGTCCAGCGCCAGCTTCTTCCGGTTCATCAGGTACCACTCCGTGAACCGGTCGAGAGCGGCGCCGCGCTCCGCGTCGGGCCCCGCGGGGTCGTACTCGAACGACTTCCCGGTGATCGTCTTCAGGACGAGGATCGCGCGGGCCCGGACCGCCTCGTCCGGAGAGGCGAGCTTCTTCAGGAGCATCGGAAGCACCCGCGGTCCGCAGAACGCGAAGTCCGAAGCCCGGTCGACGAGGGCCTCCCCCTCGAGCGTCGCCAGTTCCCCGAAGGCGACCTTGAACACGTTCGCGAGGTCGGCGTCGGAGAGTTTGTCCGCCTCGGTGAGGTTGAGCAGGTTCCGCTCGGTCACGGCACCGAACGACCGCGCGGTGGCCCGGACGAGGAAGAGCAGCGCGAACGCGGGGTCGACGACGTCCAGCACTTTCCGGCCCCCCCGCCCACCCGGCATCCCGCCCGTCAACGTCCGCCAGGCGCCGTCCGGGGACTGGCTGTCCACGAGGAACTTCGCCCCCTCCGCGTACCAGCGGTGCTTGCCCATGTACACGACGTCGGCCAGCACGCCGGAGCGCTCCAGACCGTAGAGGTAGTAGTAGTGCCAGACCGCGCCGACTCTCGGGTTCGACCGCACGTCGAAGCGCCGCCCGAGCCACGCCAGGCCGTCCCGCATGGACGTGAGCCCCTTCTCACGAAGCGGCTTCCAGGTGTCGCCGGGGATCTCGCCGCGGCAGATCGCCACCGCCGCCACGCCGGCCGCGGTCATCGAGCCCGTGGGCGTCACGGCCGAGAGGTAGCCCCACCCGCGAACGCGGTCGACCCCGGGCACGCGCCGACGCTGGCGGGAGTAGACACCGTCACCGCCGTGCTCCTCGAAGCGCTGCACCTTCGGCCCGTTCTTCTCCTGCGTCCGGAGGAAGTGGGCGAGGGCGTCCGCGAACACCTTCGGCTCGACGCGGACGCCCACGCGCCGCGCCTCCTTCAACGCGAGCAGCGCGTACTGGGTGTTGCTGTGGTCGTAGGCCCCGCCGAAGGGGTAGTGCCACACGCCCCGGGACGTCTGCTTCGAAACGATCCAGAGGGTGAGGTCCTTCAGCCACTGGTGGTCCTTCCCGGGAAGGAAGAACTTCCCCTTCGACTTCGAAAGGGCCCGCCCCCGCTCGGCCAGCGCCATGATCGTCACCGCGACGGAGTACGTCTTCAGGCCGTCCGGCCCCAGCTGGTCGTGCGACTTGCGGATCCAGCCGAACGCGGCCGTAACGACCTCGCCGTTCGGGTCCTCCCCGGAGTGAAGCAGCGCGAGCACGGAGAGCGCCGTGGGCCCCATCGGGTAGCCGCGGGTGTAGATCGACGGGAAGGAGCCGTCGGGCCGCTGCTGCTTCCGCAGCCACTTCGATCCACGGTCGATCGCATCGTTGACGAGTCGCTTCAACCTCTCGTCGGCCTTCTTGGTGGGGCTGTCGGCCGCGAAAACCGGCCCGGCGGCGGCAAGGAGGAGAAGGAGAAGGAGCGCGCGTTTCATCGAGTCCACTGTAAACGCGAACTCCGGTCGGTCAATCAGGCAGAATGACCGGATGCCCAACGCGATCATGATTGCACGCCGGGGCGGGCCCGAGGTGCTCGTCGACCGGGAGGTTCCCACGCGTGCGCCGGGTCCCATGGAGGTCCGCATTTCCGTCCGCGCCGCGGGCGTGAACTTCGCCGACCTGATGGGCCGCATGGGCCTCTACCCCGAGGCGCCCCCGATCCCCTTCTGCCCCGGCTACGAGGTCGCGGGCGTCGTCGACGCCGTCGGCGAGGGCGTGACGAACGTGGCCGAGGGCGACCGCGTCGTCGCCGTCACCTGGTTCGGGGGCTGTGCGACCGAGGTCGTCACCCTCGCCGTCATGACCTTCCGGATCCCCGACGACCTGCCGTTCGCCACCGCGGCCGCGATCCCCGTGAACTTCGCGACGGCGGACCTGGCCCTGTTCGCCGTCGGCGCACTTTCGAAGGGCGAGCGCGTGCTGATCCACGGCGGCGCCGGCGGCGTCGGGACGGCGGCGGTCCGGCTGGCGAAACGCGCGGGCGCGGTGGTGATCGCCTCCGCCGGCTCTCCCGCCAAGGCGGCGTTCCTCCGGGAGGAAGGCGTCCACGCGGCGATCGACTATCGCGCGGAGGACGTGCCCGCGGCCGTCCGCGCCACGACGGACGGCGAGGGCGTCCACGTCGTCCTCGACCCGCGAGGCGGACAGGGCATCCGCGAGAGCCTCGACCTCCTGTGCCCGCTCGGCCGCGTCGTCGCGTTCGGCGTCTCCGAACTCGCGACCGGCCGGAAACGGAACCTCCTCGGCGTCATCGCGAAGGTCCTCCGCTTCCCGAAGATCAGCCCCCTCTCGCTCCTCAAGACCTGCCGGGGCGTCCACGGCCTGAACCTTCTGCCGCTCTACGGGCGCGAGGACCTGGCGAGGCGGTTCGAGGAGCGCCTGCTGCCGCCGATCGTCTCCGGCGAGATCGCGCCGGTGATCCACGGGACGTACCCGCTGACGGCGGACGGCGCGCGGCGGGCCCACGAGGCGCTGCACGCGCGGGAGAATATCGGGAAGACCGTGCTGGTGGCATCCTGAGTTATGATGCGTGCATGGGCCGGTCCTTCCTGATTTTCGCCACGCTTCTTCTCGCCCTCGTCCCGGGGTGCAACGTCGAGGAGCCGGACCGTGTCGTCGTCGCCTCCGCCCACGGCTCCCAGTCGAGTTCATCCGGCGGCGCCACGGTCGTCGGGGTCGGCAACGGTCTCACCGTCGAGGCCCGGGCCTGGTCCTTCGGGGAGCCGGAGGCGTTCCCGGGCCGCGTCCCGCCGGTCAGCCTGGTCGCCGTCGGCGACGCGATGTTCCGCGCGGGGCCGGAGTCCAGTGTCGTCGACGCCCTGAGGACGGAGCGCGGGACGGTGGCGCTGATCCGCGAGCCCGGGGGCAAGCTCTTCCTCAGCCACTACGAGGGGGAGGGGTGCGTCGCTTCCCCCGCCCCGGCGGGAGCCCGCCGCGTGTTTCCCGGGACGACGGAGCCCTTCGCCGTCCGGGTCCTGGTCGCCGACGGCCTCGCGGTCACCGCCACGCGGATCGAGTGAGGCTCGAAGAGAGGTTGGCCCCATGCACCGCGTGATCTACCGGGCCCGCCCCGGTGCCGACGTCGAGCAGGCGATGAAGGTCCTCCTCGCCGCCGGCCTGCACCCGTACCTCCTCGACGACGCGAAGCCGGACATCTTCACGTGGATCGCGACGATGGGCACGATGCGGATCCGTGTCGCGGTGCCGGAGGAGGAGGCGGAGGAGGCCGCGAAGGCGCTGACGGACTGGGAGGCCGAGACGGCCCCGCGCGCAGCCGCGCTGGCGAAGCAGTTCGAGCGCCAGGCGCTGGTGTTCTGCGTGGTCGCGGCGGCGGTCGGCCTGATCCTGTGGCTGCTTCTCGGCTGACCCGCGGAGCCTCACGCGGTGTCGGCGCGGGACCGGAGGAGACGGGGAGAGACCGCGAGGGCCAGGGCGAGGACCGCCCCGGCGAGAGACAGGGCCTTCACTTCGACTCACTTTCCTTTGATCCCGGGACGATCGTACTCCCAGTCGCCCTCCCGCGCTACCGCATGGCCAGGTTCACCGGCTCCGACGCTCGATCTCGACGGTGTCGAGTGCCAGGCCCGCGCAAATCAGAGGCTTCCCGGCAATCGGGTTCCGGGTTACGCTGCACCGGGCGGGAATCACGGGGACATGCGGGGCCGCACGGGCCCCAGCCAGCTTCAGTTATTGGGGAGAGAACGATGCCGAGCGACTCCGGTTACTGCCGCTTTCCGACGATCCAGGGCGACACGGTCGTCTTCGTGTCCGACGACGACCTCTGGTCGGTGCCGGTGACGGGAGGGCCCGCGCGACGCCTCACCGCGAGCCCGGGGACGAAGATCCGGCCCGTGCTCTCCCCGGACGGAAAGTGGCTCGCGTACACCGGGATGGACGAAGGCCAGCCCGAGGTCTGGTGCATGCCGGCCGAGGGCGGCGCGGCGGAACGCCTGACCTGGCTCGGCGGGTGGACGATGACGCTCGGCTGGCGGCCGGACTCGTCGTCGATCCTGCTCGCTTCCGACGTCGGCCAGCCGTTCATGGCCTTCTTCCACGGCTACGAGGTCGCGCCGGCCGGCGGGCCGGTGGAGCCGCTCGGCCTCGGCAACCTGAACGCCATCACGTTCCAGCCCGACGGCCCCGGCACGGCGATCGGCCGCAACACCGGCGATCCGGCGCGCTGGAAGCGCTACCGCGGCGGCACCGCCGGGACACTGTGGGTCGACACGACGGGGAAAGGGAAGTATCGGAAGCTCGTCGACCTCGAGGGCAACCTCGGCAACCCGATGTGGGTCGATGGTCGGATCTGGTTCATCTCCGACCACGAGGGCTGCGGGAACGTCTACTCCGTGACGAAGACGGGGCGCGGAATCACGCGCCACACGGACCACGAGGAGTTCTACGCGCGGTTCGCCCAGTCCGACGGGAAGCGGATCGTCTACTCGATGGGCGCCGACGTCTGGCTCCTCGATCCGGAGACCGGCGAGAACCGGATGGTCGACGTCTCCATCCAGAGCGCGCGCCCGCAGCGGGGCCGGAAGTTCGTCGACGCGGCGAACTACCTGCAGGACTGCGCCCCGCACCCCGAGGGCCACTCGATCGCGATCACCGCTCGCGGCAAGGTCTTCTCCTTCCCGCTGTGGGAGGAGGCGGTCACGCAGAGCGGGAAGCCGCACGGCGTGCGCTACCGGCTCGCGCAGTGGCTGCCCGACGGGAAGAAGATCGTCGCGCTCGACGACACCTCGAAGGACGGCGAGGAGCTGGTTCTCCTGACGCCCGGCGGGTCGAAGCAGCGCGTGAAGCTCGACCTCGACCTCGGCCGCGCGGACGACATGGTCGTGGCGCCGGCCGGCGGATCGAAAGTGGCGATCGCGAACCACCGCAACGAGGTCATCGTCGTCGACCTGGCGAAGAAGAAGGCGAAGGTCGTCGACACGAGCGGGTTCGGCCGGTGCGACGGCATGGCCTGGTCGCCGGACGGCCGCTGGCTCGCATACTCGAAGCACGAGGGGCACCGGACGATCGGCCTGAAGGCCTGGGACTCACGGCGGAACCGCGGCTTCGCGATCACGCGGCCGGAGTTCCAGGACACCGAGCCGGCGTTCAGCCCGGACGGGAAGTACCTCTTCTTCATCTCCTACCGCGAGTTCAACCCGGTCTACGACCAGCAGGTCTTCGACCTGGGCTTCCCGCGCGCCGGGCGGCTGCTGGCGGTGCCGCTCACAAGGGACCTGCCGAGCCCGTTCGTGCCGACGCCGCGCGCACCCGGGCCGGCGACTCCGGACAAGCCGGACGACAAGGGCAAGGGGAAGGACAAGAAGAAGGACGAGAAGGTCGAGGTGAAGATCGACTTCGCCGGCATCGAGGACCGCGTCGTCGGCTTCCCGATCAAGGAAGGCACGTATGGCGGCATCGCCGCGATCCCGGGAAAGGTCCTCTTCCTGTCGCATCCGATGCTGGGCACCCTGGACCAGGTCTGGGTTCCCGGCGGGGCGCCGTCGGCGAAGGCCACCCTCGAGTGCTGGGACCTCGTGGAGCACAAGCAGGAGACGCTCGTCTCCGGCGTGACGGACTTCACGGTGTCGGGGAACGGGAAGGTCCTCGTCGTCCGCGCGGGCAACCGCCTCCGGGCGCTCGCGGCCGGGTCGAAGCCCGACGCCGCGAGCGAGGCGAAGGGACCGGGGCGCGAGTCCGGCTGGCTCGATCTCTCCCGCGTCCGCCTCGAGATCGACCCGCCGCAGGAGTGGGAGCAGATGTACCACGAGGCCTGGCGCCTCATGCGCGACCAGTTCTGGGTGCCGGACATGTCCGGTGTCGACTGGGACGCGGTCCGCGCGCGGTATCTCCCCCTCCTCGCGAAGTGCGCGACGCGCGGCGAGTTCTCGGACCTCATGTGGGAGATGCAGGGCGAGATGGGCACGTCGCACGCCTACGAGTTCGGCGGCGACTACCGGCCGAGCCCGTCCTGGATCCAGGGGCACCTCGGCGCCGACTTCGCCTGGGACGACGGCGAGAAGTGCTGGCGCGTGGCGAAGCTTCCGGCGGGCGACTCGTGGAACGAGAAGTGGACGTCGCCGCTGGCCGCGCCGGGCGTGAACGTCGCCGTCGGGGACCGGATCGTGTCGGTGGCCGGACAGAAGCTCGGGAAGGCCGTCCCGCCGGGCCGCCCGCTCGTCCACCAGGCGGGCCAGTACGTCTCGGTGCAGACGGCGGACGCGGACGGGAAGAAGAGGAAGACGCATCTCGTGAAGGCGATGGGCGTGGACAGCATGCTGCGCTACCGCGACTGGGTGGAGGGAAACCGGGCGTACGTCCACAAGCAGTCGAAGGGGAAGGTCGGCTACGTCCACATCCCGGACATGGGCGCGCGCGGCTATGCGGAGTTCCACCGGTACTTCCGGACGGAGCTGGACTACGACGGCCTCGTGATCGACGTGCGCTTCAACGGTGGCGGCCACGTCAGCCAGATCCTCCTGGAGAAGCTCTTGCGGCGGCGGGTCGGCTACGACATGCAGCGCTGGTCGGAGCCGCTGGCGTACCCCGGCGAGGCGCCGCAGGGCCCGATGGTCGCGCTGACGAACGAGCGCGCCGGGTCGGACGGCGACATCTTCAGCCACTGTTTCAAGCTGTACGGCCTCGGGCCGCTGATCGGCAAGCGGACGTGGGGCGGGGTGATCGGCATCTGGCCGCGGCACGAGTTGGTGGACGGCACGATCACAACGCAGCCGGAGTTCTCGTTCTGGTTTACGGACGTGGGCTTCGGCGTGGAGAACTACGGCACGGACCCGGACATCGAGGTGGAGATCCTCCCCCACCATTACGCGGAGGGGAAGGACCCGCAGATGGACCGCGGCCTGCGCGAGATCAAGCGCCTGATGAAGGAGAGCCCGCCGCTGAAACCCGACTTCGCAAAGCGCCCGAACCTGGCCCGGCCAAGGCTCCCGAAGCGGTAAACCTGCTAATCGGGGTCAGACCCCGAATAGCAGATTTCGATCTCCACCGTCACGCCGTCGGCCGGCTTCAGGATCGTCGGGCGGCCGGCGGCGAGGACGGCATCCGCGTCCACCGCCACCGCGCGGCCCCGCGGCGACTCGATGATCCCCGTGACCGCGCTTCCCGTCCGGATCGTCTCGAACCCGTCCTCGAGGACGACGATCTCCCCGGTCACCCGGGCCGTCCACTCCCCGTCTTCCGCACCGGCATCGAGAACGAGGTTCAGCGCCGTCCCGCCCCACGCCCAGTGGATCTCCGGATCGCCGATCCGGGCACCCTCGCTGGCGACCTCCACGTCCCAGTCGCCCACGTAGGCGCGAGTCTCGCCGGCGGAGACGCAGATCCGCCGCCCCGGGACGACCAGGAGGTTCGCGGCCAGCGCGTCACGACCGTCCCGCCGGACCCGGACCCGGACCGGCACCGTCCGGAGCACGCGCGCTTCGATCGCCGCCAGCTCCTTCCGCACGGGCGCGGCCTCGGACGGATCCCCGAGCATCCAGACCCCGCGACCGGACTCCATCCAGCTCCCCTGCACCGTCCAACCGAGTCGGGATGCCACGGACAGCATCAGGTTCTCCACAATCGTGGAGCGGCCCTTCCGATGGACGATCAGGGGACGCGGCGGGAACAGCCGCGGGACGTCGGCCTCGGCATCGGCGCGCACGTCGTCGTCGTCGCCCCACACCATCGCGCAGCCGGGTTGCGCGCCGGTCAGCGCGGTAGTGTCGAGGTGCCTCCCGATCGGCCGCCGGCCGACCCGCGGCTCGACGAGCAGAACTGCCACCCGGCCACCGACCTGAAGGACGAGCGACATGACCCGCCCGGCGGGCATGCTCCCCGTCGAGAACAGGGTCCGCTCCGTGACCGCAGGCAGCTCCACGCGCCCGAGTTCATCGCCCTCGAGAGCCACACGGCGCGCCTCCCCGGCGGGGAGGCTCGTCTGCAGCATCACCTCGAGGAACGTGCCGCCGCCCGCCAGCAGGTGCGGGCGCACGTCGACCTGCCACCCCTCGCGGATCCAGGCGACGCGAGGGTCTCCCACCACCGTTCCCCCGGCGATCTCCACGTCCATGTCCCGAACGTAGGAGCGCTTTGAGACCTGGCCGGCGGAGGATCGACGGGCGGGGCGGGAGACCGTGTTCACGTCGCGGACGGTGCCCCCGGCGCCCCGGATCCGTTGCGCGAACTCCGCCGCGACCGCGGCGTCGAG
>JBDLIY010000059.1:0-13434 GCA_039714635.1 Planctomycetota bacterium | reverse complement strand
TCGATCCCCGGACTCTGACAGAGCCTCTGACTGAGCTTCTGACTCAGCCTCTGACTCAGTCTCCCTTGAGTTCCCCGCGGTACTCGTCCAGGTCCGCGGCGTAGTCCTCGAGGAGCTTCCGGTCCGCCTGGTTCATCTTCGTGTAGCTGATGTGGATCATCGCCTCGGTGACGCCGTCGTCGATGTCCTTGTTCACCTTCATCACCGCGGCGTCCGCCTCGAAGTACTTCGTCTTCGCGACGAAGGGCTGGCGGAACTTCACGGAGAGCGCCCGGCCGGGGTGGATCAGCTCGTCGAAGTTCTCCGTCGTCAGCTGCGAACGGCCCCCCGACTTCGGGACTTCCCACCGGTACTGGAGTCCGTCGGCGTAGAGGCTCGAGATCTTCCCGACGAACGGGGCCGGCCCGAGGAGTTCGGCACCCTTCTCGTCCCGCAGGCGGAACATGATCGCGTTCTCGCCGCGGAGCTTCTCGTCCGGCTCGACCTTGTCGAGCTCCATCTCCGTGACCTCGCCGGCCTTGTGGAAGAAGAGGACGCCCTCCTGCTCCGTCTCGTAGATCTTGAAGTACTCGTGCAGGCCCAGGACGGTCAGCGCCTTCCGCACGAACTTGGAGGGCGTGATGATGACCAGGTCGCCGCCGTGCTCCTCGACGAGCTTCTTCGTCCGGACCAGGTACCCCAGCGCACCGGAGTTGATGAACGTCATCAGGCGGAGGTTGAAGACGAGCCTCACGTTCCCCGTTTCGATCAGGTTGTCGATCCGGCCGCTGAACGTGGGGAGGTTGTAGGCGTCGAATTCCCCGACGAACGACAGGATGGTGACATCGCCCCACTGCTTGCGCTCAACCTTCATAGCGACCCCCGTTTACGTAACTCTCTCGAATTTCGCCCGGACTGTTTTCTACCAATGGGCGGGATCGCGTTCCATCGATTTCCGGAAACGCCGGGACCGGAGGCGGCTTCGTGCGTCTTCCTTACGGGAAGCATGAAACAGGACCTCGAAATCATCCGGTTGAACCTGGTCCCGGGGATCACGCCCCGGGCGTCCGCCGCCCTGCGGGAGCGGTTCGGGGACGCGGCCGGCGTCTTCCGGGCCGATCCGGGCGGTTTCGCGGGCATTCCGGGCGTGGGGAAGAGCCTGCGGGCGCGCCTCGCGGATCCCCCCGGGCTCGCCGACGCCCGGCGCGAGGTACGGCGGGCGGAGAGGCTCGGGCTTTCGATCCTCCACCCCGGCGACGAGGGCTACCCGGACCCGCTCCGGGAGATCCCGGATCCGCCGGGCGTGCTCTACGTCCGGGGCTCGATTCCGGCGGAGGGGACGGCGGCGGCCGTGGTGGGGGCCCGCCGCGCGACCGTCTACGGCCGGCTCCAGGCGGAGCGGTTCGGCGCCGGGCTGGCGCGGGGCGGGGCGATCGTTCTCTCCGGGATGGCCCGGGGCGTCGACGGGGCGGCCCACCGCGGGGCCCTCGACGCCGGCGGGCTCACGGGCGCCGTCCTCGGCTGCGGCCTGGACCGGGTCTACCCGCCCGAGCACCGGCGGCTCGCGAAGGAGATCGGGGAGCGCGGCTTCCTCCTCTCCGAGCAGCCCCTCGGCGCGCCGCCACGGGCCCATCACTTCCCGATGCGGAACCGGATCATCGCCGGGATCGCCACCGGCGTCGTCGTGATCGAGGGGAAGCTGCGCTCCGGCTCCCTCATCACCGCCCGCCTCGCCGCCGACTTCGGCCGCTACGTCTTCGCGCTGCCGGGGCGCGTGGATTCCGAGCTTTCGCGCGGGCCCCACTCGATCGTCCGGGACGGGGCGATCCTCGTCGACAGTCCCGACCAGGTGCTCGAGGACCTGGGTCTGAAGGCGCTGACGGCGATCGAGCCGCCGCCGCTCCCCGCGGACCCGGTGCAGGCGGCGATCCTCTCCCGGCTGGCGGGCGGGGAGACGGTCGGCGTGGAGGAGATCCTCTCGGCGGCCGGCCACACGACGCCGGCGGTGCTCGCGGCCCTGACGGCGCTGGAGGTGGCGGGGCGGATCCGGATGGCCCCGGGGCGGCGCTACGTGCTGAGGCCGCTCAACTGAGCGGCGGGATGAGCAGGAGGACGAGCTGGAGCACGACGCAGATGACGAAGATCCCGACGACGATCTTGCCGAAGGACTTCAGCGCCTCGAGAAGGATCTTCCCGTAGCTCGAGCCCCGGCAGGCGCCGAGGACGACCGCGACGGTGAAGCAGATCGGGAGCAGCCAGAGGAGCTCGATCATGCCGGCTCCTCCGCGGGAGACTTCGTCGGGCGCGGCTTCAGGCCGACGGCGTGGCCCCAGGCGTCCATCACGATGATGATGTTGAGCAGGGACGCGACGGCGGTGTAGACGATGCCGATGTCCTTCGTCGCGACGCCCGCCATCTCCGGCACGCGGGTCGGCCGCAGATCCGTCGTGAGCAGCGTGGCGAGGATCGTCTCGCCGCCGTTGAAGACGTAGGCGGCGAAGTAGAAGGGGTGGCGGCTCGGCGAGACGTTCGTGAAGTCCGCGAGGAACATCCCGAGCAGGTACGTCGCCGTGACGGCCAGGAAGAAGACCACCGCCTGCGGCCGGCGGCCGAGCAGGAAGTGGCCGGCTCCGGGTACGAGCCAACCGGCGATCAGGACGGGTGCGGGCTTCGCGAGCATCCGGCGAATTATGACGCCGTGCTCCCGACCGGACAGTTAATTTCGGCTGCGATGATCCACCGCCACGAGATCCGGGTCCGCTACGGCGAGACCGACAAGATGGGCGTGGTCCACCACTCCGTCTATCCGCTCTACTTCGAGGAGGCCCGCACGGAGCTCATGCGGGCCTGCGGTTTCAGCTACGCCGAGCTGGAGGCCGACGGCTACCTGCTGCCCCTCGCGGACATCGGGATCCGGTTCGAGAAGGGCGCCGTCTACGACAACCTGATGGTCGTGGCCTCCCGCCCGGTCGAAGTGACGAGGGTCCGCCTCGTCATCGAGTACGAGGTCTTCCGGGAATCGGACGGGGAGCGCCTGGCGATCGCCCGGACCCACCACGCCTGCACGGACGTGGATCTCCGGCCCCGGCGCCTGCCCGAGAACATCTACCGGGCGCTTCACGACGCGATGGAACCATCGCTCGGGGAAGATCCGGTCCGCCGCTTCCGTCAGAAGGGGCGATCCGCACCGGACGGAGGAGATACCTGATGCGACGTTCCCCCTGGTACCTGGTCATCGTCACCTGCCTGGCCCTGCTGGTCGCCTGCGCCTCCGGCCCGGAGACGGAGCCCGAAGCCGACGAACCGGCCGACCCGGAGATCGGGGGAGAGACCGGGACGGCACCGGAGAAGCCGGAGAACCTCCTCGCCGACGGGGAGCGGTCCCAGCTCTTCTTCGACCTCGACCAGTACACCGGCCGCTACATGGTCGCGCGGGACGAGGGGAACTCCCGGGCCTGGACGAGCCTTCACGCCACCGTCCTGATGCCGATGGTGGAGCGCAACCTCGCGGTGCTGCTCGCGACGGCGAAGGATCCCGCCCAGCCCCGCTACCGCCTCATCGCGATCCGGGCCCTGGGCTTCGGCTCCGACCTCTCCGGCGACCGGATCACGCCCGTCCTGATCGACGTGCTCGACGAGCCGGTGGTCAAGTTCGTCAACAGCTCGCTCGTCAGCCTCTACATGCTCGGCTGGTCGGAGACGCCGATCGAGCCGATCGTCAAGCTCCTGAACCACCCGGACACGCTGATCCGCAGCAACGCCGCGCTGGCGCTTTCCCGGATCGTCCGGCGCCAGCGGGACAAGGCCGGGGACGACTTCGAGATCACGCCGACGATGCAGGAGGCGGCCGGCCGCCTGATGGCGACGGCGGGTCGCCCGGAGGAGGACCCGTTCGTCCGCGCCCACTCCGCGGCGGCTCTCGGTGCGATCGCCGACCCCGGCTCCGCCGAAGTCCTGATCAACCTGCTGGGCGACGAGCACATGGTCGTCCGCGTCCGCGCCGCCCAGTCGCTGGGCAGCATGGAGCAGGAGGGCGCGATCCGGCCTCTGATCGCCGGCCTGGGCGTGACGGAATCCCGGGCCGAGGGCCGGATCATCGCCGCGTCGCTGGAGAAGATCGCTGTGGCGCTGGACTACCCGGTGGACAAGGCCGCGCTGGGCCTGGACCAGGACCGCTGGAAGACCTGGTACGAGGCGGTGAAGCGAATCCGGTAGTACGGAGGCGGAACCGTTTTTACCGGATTCGCCGCCCTCACATCATCGACACCGGATCCACGTCCAGCACGACGTCCACGCCGCGTTTCCGGGCCCGCTGCCCCCGCAGCAGCCGCACCGCGGCCCGGAGTCCCGCCGCCTCCTTCGCCACCACCATCACGTGCCGGCGGAAACGGTCCTTGATTCTCTCCAGCGGCGGGACGGCGGGGCCGAGGATCCTCGCCGCCTCCCGCGGGATCGCCTGCCGCAGGTCCCGCGCCACCTCCGCCGCGCGTTCGGCCACGCGACCGGCGTGCTTCCCCTGGACCACCGCGAGGAGGACGCGGCCCGACGGCGGGTAGCCGAGGCGCTCCCGGGCGCGGAGTTCGTCCTCGGCGAACGCGAGGTAGTCGTGGCGCGCGGCGGCCTCGATCGCGGGCTGGCCCTTCCGGTACGTCTGGACCACGACGCGGCCGCCCATGTCGCTCCGGCCGGTCCGCCCGGCGACCTGCGCGATCAGCTGGAACGTCCGCTCCGACGCCCGGAAGTCCGGGACCCTCAGCGACGTGTCCGCGTCGATCACGCCGACGGTCGTGACGCGGGGGAAGTGCAGCCCCTTCGCGATCATCTGCGTGCCGACCAGGATGTCGATCTCCCGCCGCGAGAGGCGCTCGAGCACCGCCTCGTGGGCGCCGCGGCGCGTCATCGTGTCGGAGTCCATCCGGGCGACCGCCGCGCCGGGGAAGTGCTCCTCGATCTCGTCCTCGATCCGCTCCGTCCCGTAGCCCTGGTGCAGCAGTCCCGGCTGGGCGCAGAGCGGGCAGACCTCCGGCACGCGGCGTTCGGCCCCGCACTGGTGGCAGGCCGCGCGCCCCCGGCGCTGGTGGTAGACCATCGGGACCGAGCAGCGCTCGCAGGAGAGCGGCTCCCCGCACCGGCGGCAGGAGAGGACGGGCGTGAAGCCGCGGCGGTTGAGGAAGAGCATCGCCTGCTCGCCGCGGGAGAGGCTCTCCGTGACGGCCCGGCGCAGGTGGCGCGAGAGCCAGGTGAACCGCTTCTGCTCGGACATCTCCCGCGACATGTCCACGACCTCGACCGGCGGCAGTTCCCCGCCGCCGACGCGCTCGGTCAACGTGAGCATCGTGAACTTCCCCGTCCGGGCGTTCCGGAAGGACTCCAGCGCGGGCGTGGCCGAGCCCAGGACGACCGCGGCCCCGACCGCCTTCGCCCGCACGATCGCGACGTCTCGCGCGTGGTAGCGCGGGGAGCGGCCCTGCTTGAAGCTCCCGTCGTGCTCCTCGTCCACCACGACGAGGCCCAGGGAAGGCACCGGGGCGAAGACCGCCGACCGCGGCCCGATCACGACGTCGGCTTCGCCCGCCTGCGCCGTCTTCCAGGACCGCCGGCGCTCCGCCTCGGACTGGGC
Organism: Planctomycetota bacterium; assembly: GCA_039714635.1. GTDB lineage: Bacteria > Planctomycetota > JAJSAM01 > JAJSAM01 > JAJSAM01 > JBDLIY01. The sequence continues at coordinate 7,835 of JBDLIY010000059.1, read as the reverse complement.
GGAGTGGAGGACGGCCACGCGGTCGAACCGGGCGCGGAACCGCCGCACCGTCTGCGGCGTGAGGGAGATCTCCGGGACGAGGACGATCGCCTGCCGGCCGCGCGCCCGGCACTCCTCGATGGCCCGGAGGTAGATCTCCGTCTTCCCCGAGGCGGTGATCCCGAAGAGGAGGAAGGTCTCGTACCGGGCCGAGGTCACGGCGTCGCGGATCTTCGCGAGGACGCTCTCCTGCTGCGCCGTCAGGACCGGCGGCTCCTTCCTCTCCGCCGGGAGGCCGGTGAACGGGTCGTCCGGCAGCGGCCGGCGTCGGACGGTGACGAGCCCGGCCTTCGCCAGGGTCGTGACCGGCGACCGCGAGGCGTGCGCGGCCCGCCGCAGGTCGGCGACGGGGACCGGCTCCCCGGCGTCGGCGAGGATCTCCAGGATCCGGGCCTGTTTCACGCGGGAGTCGGGGAGTTCGGCGGCCGCGGCCCGGGCCTGTTCGACGGAGATCGCGAGCGCGGCGTGGGGGACCGTCCGCCCGGCCCGGCCGTGCTTCACGCCGGACGGCAGCATGGCGTCGAGCGCCTCGCCGATGGAGCAGCCGTACCAGGAGGAGACGAACCGGCCGAGATCGAGCACGTCCGGCCCGAGCACCGGCCCGTCGTCGAGGAACTCGGTGACGTTTTTCACCTTCTCGACGGCGGTCGTTTCGGGCTTCCCGACCACGAAACCCCGGACCTGCTTCTTCCCGAAGGGCACGGTGACGCGCCGGCCGACCTGCGCCATCGCCTCCCGCCCCGCGGGCACGGCGTAGGTGAAGGTGCGGTCCACGGGGACGGGAATCGCGATCTCGACCAGGTTTGCCACGGCGACGAGGGTACCGGCCGGCGGTGACAGTCGGTCTTCCTTTCAGGAGGGAGCGGAGGATGTCCGGTGTTCCGTTTCCCGTTCCCCATCGCCGTCGTCGGAGCTTCCCTTGTCGCCGCGCTGGCGGTCACGGTGGCCCCGGTGCCGGAGCCGGAGGCCCCCTCGGTCGCGCCCGTCGTCCCCGGTATCGCCCGGCCCGTGGAACGGCCGGCGGCCGGGGCCTCCCACGGCGGATCCGCGCCCGAGGCGTCTCCGGAGCCTGCGCCGGGCGACCCCTGGCCGGCGGCGAGGCTCGAAGAGCGGCGGTACCGGCGTCGTCACCACCCAAAGCCCAGGGTGGCGCGCCGGCCGCCGCGACCCGAGCCCCGCCTCCTGGCCGAGGCCGCGCTGCGGATCGCTTCCGGGGAGTGGGGGACCCGACCGGACGTCTGGGACGACTGGATGGAGCACCAGACCTCGTGGACCGGCCTGCCCGACGCGCTCGACTTCCGCGACATCTTCTCCCGGGCCGCGGGGTCTCCCTTTGCCGCGTCCTTCGAGGAGTACGCGGCGATCCGGGGCGGCGGCTACTTCTCGGGCCCGCGGTCGACCGCCCGGGGCGACGCGAGGTACGACCCCGACCGCGAGATCCCGGGTTTCACGGCCTGGGTCGAGAAGTACCCGGCGCATCCCGGCGCCGACGACGCCTGCTACCGCCTCGGCCGCTGCTGGGGCATCCGCGGCGACGGCCGGCGGGCACTCCACTGGTTCCGCCGGGCGCAGGACGCCCCGGACGGGGACATGGAGGACGACGCGCGCGCGTGGGAGCTGCTCTGGCTCGACATGCTGCTGCCGATGGGCGAGCTCCGTGCCGAGGCGGCGTCCGGCGACATCGACGCGCTCTGGAGTCTCGGCGTCCGCCTCGTCCGGCGCGGGGAGATCGACGAGGGGCTGCGGTGGATGCGGGCGGCGTACCCCGCCCTCACGGGCCGGACGGCGGAGCGGGCGCGGGTCCACCTCGCGAAGGTCGAGCGTCTGAAACGGACGGTCCGGAAGGGCGACCTCTACGAGATCGGCCGCTCCCAGTACCACACCCGCGGGCTCTACGAGAACGTGCTGTGGCGGTGGGGGCGGTCCGGGATGCTGAACCACGAGGGCGTTCTCTGGTCCTGGGGCCACGCCGGCGCGCCGGAGGCCTTCGTCGAGGAGTACCGCCTCGCCAACCGCCACTGGCAGGCCCGCCGGACGTTTCTCGAGGTCGTCGACGGTCATCCGGGAGGGGAGTTGGAGGCGAAGGCCCGCTACTCCGCCACGACCGCCCTCGGCCACACCCAGGGCTGGTATCTCGAGCAGCGGATGGTCTCCTGCCCGGAGGAGGACCGGGTCCGCCTGGCGCGCGAGTTCCTGGCGATCGCCCGGGATTTCCCCGCGTCCACCCTCGCCGACGACGCGCTGCTGTTCTCCGGCCGTTTTTCCGGCGATCCGGAGGCGTTCGCGGAGATCCTCCGGCGCTACCCGGACGGGGACATGACGGACCGCGCGGAGTTCGAGTTGGAGCGGGCCCTCGAGTTCCGGCCGGCGACCGTGGACCAACTCGCGAAGCGGGTCGATCTCGTGGCGAACGGCCGCGCCGGCTCCTGGCGGGTCTGGGAGGCGCTGGGGGGCCTGGAGCGCCGGCTCGGCTTCTGCACGGTGTGCCTCGACCGCCTTCGCGGGGCCGAGCGGAAGCGCCGTGTGGGGGAGTTCGTCGCGTGGTTCCGGAGCGTCCGCGGGAAGCTCGTTTTCGACCGGACGGCCGGGATGTACGTGGTTCGGGGTGCGAGATAGCACAGCCACCGTCCTCGTCACCCAGGCGGGAGAGGGCGCAACCAAGCCCGGGCCCGCAACTCCTGCGGGACGCTCCGGCTCACGAGCTGCAACTCGTTCCGACCGCAGCCGCCGTGGTACGTTGACGCGCCATGCTCTCGGTCAGCACACTCTCCGGATTCGGTCGCTCCGGCTCCGTCGTCGCGGCGGTCCGCGAGCTCGGTGAACTCGGTTTCGAGGCGGTGGAACTCTCCGCCGACGCCGCGGCGCCCGACGGCCTCGCGGCGGCCGCGCTCTGCCGGGAGAAGCGCGTGCAGGTCCGCACGATCGCGGCGCCGTTCTCGGAACTCCCGTGGGTCGACGGCGACCCGACCCGCGACCTCGCCTCGACGGACGATGCCCGGCGGCGCCGTTCGGTGGCGGCGGTCCTCGCGGCGGTGCCGGCGGCGGCCGTGGTGCAGGCGGAGGCGATCGTGGTCCGGTTCGGGGAGATGGAGCTTGCCGGCGAGAGCCCGGACCCGGAGGTCCGCCGCGCGACGCGCGACCGCTGGCTCGACGCGGCGGCGCGGAGCCTGTTCGACCTGACGCGCGCCTGCCCGGACGTGACTTTCGCGGTCCGGACCCCGGGGACGTGGCGCGGCCTGCCCGACCCGGACGAGATGGAGATGCTCTTCGACGACGCGGGGGACGCGCGGGTCGGCTATGCGCACGACGTGGCGGCGGCGGACCGTTTGGGCGCGGCCGGCCTGGCGGACCCGGCGGCGTGGCTGGCGCGGCACGGTCCCCGGGCGGTGCGCGTGGTCCTTTCGGACCGGATCGGCGACCTGGACCGCTTGCCGCCGGGCGGTGGGGAGGTGGACTGGGCGGTGGTGGCGGCGGGGGTGGCGGCGTCGATGTCGCCGGTGCTGGAGGTCGGCGCGAACCACTCGCCGGCGGAGATCGTGAGGGCGGCGGAGTTCCTGCGGGACCGGGGGATCGTCGGTTGAGCCGCGGGCCGTTCGTCCGGTTGGAGATGCCGGGCACGCGGGCGCCCTGAACAAGTGAGTCAGACTCAATTCGTCAGGAAACTGTCCGACCGGAGTCTGACTCACCTGTTCGGCCGGACGCGAGGGTGGTGGGTGGGGGCAGCTGGATGCGGTTGGAGCTCTTCACCTGGTCGAGCTACACTCCGCGTGTCATCCCGATCGGGTAGGATTCTACTGATGGCTGAGATACGCGCACCAACGGGGTCCAGGAAACGGACAGCATGGTCCGAGGCGGCCGCCTGGGGCTGCGACATGGCCCAGCTCGAACAACAACTCAAGCTGAGCGTGCGTGACCGTCTACGGCGACACGACCGTGCCCTGGCGTCCATCCGCGCTCTTCGTGACGCCGGCGAGGCTCGCCGTGCCCGGTCTTGAAGGCCTGCTGACGCGGCTGCTCACCGCGGAGGTTCGCTTCGTTGTCGTCGGTGGCTATGCAGCCGTCGCCCACGGTTCCACCGTCTTCACCGAGGACATGGACATCTGTCTTCCACTGGACAGCGAGAACGTCGAGTCCCTCCTTGCGGCAACCGAGGATCTGAACCCCGTACATCGCATGTCGCCCGCCAGGCCACCCTTCGATCGCTCCGCTCTGACGACGAAATGGAAGAACCTCAACCTCGACACGGATTGGGGGCAACTCGATTGTCTGGGCGAGATCGCCGGACTCGGCACATACCAGGACGTCGTCCAGCAGAGCGAGGAAGTCACGATGGGCGACACAACCTGCAGGATCCTCACGATCGAGGCCCTCATCCGGTCAAAGGAAGCCGTGGGCAGGCCCAAGGACAGGGAAGCGATCATTCAGCTGAGGGCGATCCGGGAGCGGCAGCAGGAGGAGTAGCGATGGTGGGGGGAGCTGGACACCTTAGAACTTCTGTCCGGCACGGTCGCTGGTTCAACCCGCGATGAGACACTTCCCTCAATCTTCAGCGGACGGATTCAGTAGCGCATCCAGTGACTGCTCCGCGTCGAAGCGGACGATCGAGTCCTTCGTGTTCTGGATCAGGTAGCGCAGACCACTTACCCCACCAGTGCCTCCCATATGCCAGAAACAGTCCTCCAAGGAGGCCTCGTACTCGGAGTTCTTCGCGGTTTCGCTGAGTTTCAGCAGACGTGGAACCAGGAGATACCTGCGCTCTACCGCGATGACCTGCAGCGCCCATCTCCCGTCTCTACTCCCGTCTTCATCTTCCGCATGCTCCTTGACGTAGCGCATGAGCTGGTCGTCAGAGAGTTCGTCGCGTAACGCAGATGCCAGGGGCTCGGTGTCGCAAGCCCGAGCTGCTGCGATCGTGGCAGCGACCGCCTCTGTGCTCCTCGCGTCACGCACGGCGATGAGAAGTGCGAGTGCCCGGGAACGGGCCGGCTCCTCCCCCTGCGTGGCAAGGCGGCGAAGCCTGATGATCTGCTTCGGGACGCTGAAATCCGAATGGGGATCCAGCTGCATGGAGTCTTCCCAGTAGAGATCGTAGAGGCACAGCATCCCGTAGATCGCTGCGTGCGGGTTCTCGGACTCGAGACATTCGAAGTAGTCGAATGTCCATCCCTCTGTGTCGCTTACCTCGTCGTGAGGCCACCCGATGATGATGAGTTCGCTGAATACGTAGCCCCAGTAGAACCGTGGGGCCATGACCAGCGCTGCGGGCATCCGCTCGGCGTCGACATCCGCGAGGACGCGGAGAATGTCGTGACTTGTTCGGATGGGCACCGGTGTGTTGGCTGGCTCAGACGCGTATGTTGCGCACCCGATCGAGGCAGCAACGATGATCAGAATCAGGCGCGAGAACAGCATTCGGCCATTGTATCCGTGCTGACCCAGGCTGGGGATACAGCGAACCGTGGGGCGAGGAAGGGTGGTGGGGGGAGCTGGACTTGAACTGGCCCAAGTGGAACCGCGCCTCGCCTGAGATTCCACGCCGTCCGCCAACCTTGTCCGGGGTATATGATAGGCTGTTGTTCGCATGGATGGAACGAGCGACATCACGGGCATCGAAGCGGCCAGGATCGGGGTCAGGGAGGTGTGCGCGAACTGGGCTGCCGTGGGAACTCAGGTGGGCGCGTCCTCGCCGGCGAGGGCGAGACAGGGGTTCGAAACAGCCGCGGCGGTTCGGCGGCCGGCGGATCCCCGGGAGTTGGATGAGCAGACCCCGCGATTGACGGAACTCCGGACCGCACCGCGGGGCCGGAAGGAATTCGCGACGATCGGGAACGACGAGGAGGTGCGGATGAACTGAACTCTTACTCTCAGCCCAGCAGTCCGACCTTCTTCGGCTTGTACTTCGGAAAGACCGTTTTCACGTCGGGGGCCTTCATGTGCTTCGTCAGCACCTCGCCGAGGACGTCGCGGAAGTCGGTGGTGACCTTGAGGTCGCGCTTCTGCCAGAGCTGGCCCGGGGTGAGGCCCGGCCACTTGCCATAGACCTTGCCGCCATTGACCTGGCCGCCGAGGACGAAGCTGACCGAGGCGGTGCCGTGGTCGGTGCCGTTCGTGCCGTTCTCCTTCGCGGTGCGGCCGAACTCGGTCATCGTCACGACGACGACGTTCTTCATGCGGTCGCCGAGGTCGGTCGCGAAGGCGTGGAGGCCGCCGCCGACCTCGCGGAGGCGGTTGGCGAGGCCGCCGGTCGGGCCGCCCTGGTTCAGGTGGGTGTCCCAGCCGCCGCACTCGAGGAAGGCGACGCGTAGGCCGAGGTCCGCCTTGATCATCTGGGCGATCATGAGGAGCTGGGGGCCGACGCGGGCGCGCGGGTACTGCGCGCCGTGCTCCGGCTGGAACTTCGCCGGGTTGACGCGCTTCAGGCGCTCGATGGCGTCGAGGGCTTCGCGGCCGGAGCGGTGGGCGACGTCGTCGTCGCCGCCCCGGTACATGCCCTCGAAGGCCTGGCCGAGGAAGTCGCGGCCGCCCATGGAGAAGGCCTGGAAGTTCTGGATGGCGAGGGCGCGCTCGGCGCCCTTCATGGCGCGCGGGAGCATGGACGTGACGGCGACGGCGCGGAAGGTCTTCTGGCGATCGCCCTCGCGGGTGGCGAGGTAGCGGTTGATCCAGCCGTCGCGCGTGCCCTTGACGCCGGGGGTGCCGGTCTCCCAGTAGTCCTGGGCGTCGAAGTGGCTGCGGGAGGAGTTCAGGCTGCCGATCGCGTGGACGACGGCCAGGCGCTTCGCGGCCCAGTCCGCGTGGAGGTCGCCGAGGGTCGGGTGGAGGCCGAAGCGCCCGTCCAGCGAAAGGGCCACGTTCTCCGCGCCCTTCTTCGGGGCGGGGATGAGGGTCGTGCGGCGGAGCTTCCGGTACTCGGGGTCGGCGTACGGCACGACGGCGGAGAGGCCGTCCATGCCGCCGCGCTGGAAGAGGATGACGAGGACGGGGTCGTCCTTCGCTTCCTCCGCCGCGCGGGCGGTCCGGAAGAGGAGCTGCGGGCCGACTGCCAGCCCGAGGCCGGCGAGGCCGGCGCGGGTCACGAAGTTCCGTCTGCTGATCTCGTTCGGCTGGGTCATCGTTCACCTACCGCATCTGGAAGTCGGGGGAGCCGAGGATGAGGGCGGCGAGGAGGCCGGCGCCCTCGGAGAGCTTCGGTTTCCGCCGCTGGCCCTTCGACAGCTCCTTCGCCCGGTCGATGGTCGCCGCGAGGGCCACCTCAGTGTCGTGGGAGAGGGGAATGCCGACGAGGTCCCGGGTGAGGCGGTTCGCGACGACGTGGGGGTCCACGGAGGAGACGCCCTCGAGGAGCTTCGCGTAGTCCGGCTTCGCTCCCTTCATCCGGCCGAAGGCGGTCTGCGTCGCGAAGTTCACGCGGGCGAGGATCGCGTTGCTGCCGCCCCACTTCTCCGCGACGTCGGGGAAGCCGGTGGGGGGCTCGCAGTAGTAGCAGGGCTCGCCGAGGCGGCCGATCGCGCGGAGGAGGTTCTGGTTGCCGTCCGTCTCCACGTCGAGGGCGCGCATCACGCTGACGGCATACTCGGCCGGCTTCTTCATCTTGCTCCGCACGGCCCGCCGGCTGAAGAACTCGGGGGAGGAGAAGATCCGGTAGAGGACCTTGCGGATGTTCCCGTCCGTCTCGAGAAATGTCTCGGCGCAGCGGGCGACGAGGGCCTCCGGCGGGTCGTCCGAGACGAAGCGGCGACAGAGCTTCTCGCAGATGAACCGGGCCGTGTTCGGGTGGCTCGCCAGGTAGTCGAGGA
>JBDLIY010000058.1:0-13435 GCA_039714635.1 Planctomycetota bacterium | reverse complement strand
GCCACGAGTTCGTTCGAATCTGATCCTTCCTCTTTCGTGGTGTGAACAAAGTGCAGCACCTTCCTCGGTACCCGGGCGGGAGAGCGCGCGACCACGCCGGGGATCGCAGCTCCGGAGGGCCGCTTCGGCCCCCGGGCTGCAACTCGTTCTGACCCCGGTCCTTCTCTTTCGTGCGGCCGGCGGACGGGGAACGGGTACCCTGCGTCGATCATGGCGAAACAGAGCATTCAGGACCGCTACGCGCCCGGAAACGCGTGCTTCGGGTGCGGCCCCGCGAACCCGGACGGGCTGCAGATCAAGACCTTCGTCGAGGGTGACGACTTCGTCGCCGGGTTCACCCCGGAGAAGCGCCACGAGGCCTTCGACGGCGTGCTCTGCGGCGGCATCATCGGCACGCTCCTCGACTGCCACATGAACTGGGCGGCGGCCTACCACCTGATGGAGCTGAACTGCGCCGACGCGCCGCCCTGCACGGTCACGGCCGAGTACTCCGTGAAGATGAAGAAGCCCACGCCCACGGACGGGCCGATCACCCTCACGGCCTGGATCACGAAGTCGAACCCGGACCGCGCGAAAGTCTCCGCCCAGATCGAGGCGGGAGGCGTCCTCACCGCGAAGGGCGAGGGCGAGTTCGTGGCCGTCCGGGAAGGGCATCCCGCCTTTCACCGCTGGTAGAACGGAACCTCGGGATCGGGTCTGGGGGGTCGGGTCTGGGGGCCGGCCTGACCGATGGGGGGAAGGCTTCTTCTCCACGCCCGGGCCGCGAGGGGACGGATTCCGGCCAATGGTTGCATGAGCCCGGGAGGGGAGATAGCATTCCACCGAGTGTTCCGGGGCTCCGAAAGGGTTGCGATATGAGGGATTTACGGTTGCGGTGCATCCTCTGTCTTCTCGCCGCCACCGCCCTCTTCGCCACGAACGCCTCCGGCCAGGGTGAGGATCCCGGGAAGGACGTTCAGGTCCTCCGCTCCAAGCTCCACTTCGTCTCCCGTCTCGCCGCGAAGTACCCGGAGAGCGGCTTCGGCGGGATGTGGAAGCACCTCGACGAAGACATCCAGGCGGCGCTGCGCGAGCATGGTAGTGGAGGGGGTGATGGAGGGGGTGATTCGGGAGATCTCCACTCCCTGCGCCGGGAGACCCTTCTCTCCTGGGGCGAGCACTACCGCAAGACGGGGAATACGGATCTCGCCCTCGAGCCCTACGAGTTGCTGATCGGGGACTACTCCGTCGACGACGAGGGCTACCGCGACGCCGCGAAGGCCGCCGCCGCCATCCACGTGGGGAAGGCCGAGACGGCGGAGTCCGACAAGGACAAGCTCGCGGCCTACGATCGCGCCGGACGGCTCTACGACCGGATCGGGGACGCCCGGAGAAGCCGGGAGATCCGGACCCGGACGGTCGACCTGAAGGGTCGGGAGGGCGTACGGCTCGCCGAGGCGAAGGAGTACGGCCAGGCCTGGGAGAAACTCACCGGCCTGGAGAAGCAGCTGGGCGAGCCCCTCGGCGACGACACCGCCCCCGGCCGGGTGCTGACGAAGCTCCGGAACGAGACGGCGCTCCTCACCGTGGCCCTCGACCCCGTGGACGCTCCCGGCGACAAGGTCGTCGAGGGGGCGGGCTTCCGCCTGATGCTCAGCGCGATCGGGGGCGGCGCGAGCACGACCGTGGACTACTCGAGCGCTCCGCTCCGGTGGCTCCGCGGGCGCTACGAGGCCGGCCTGGTGCTTCCCGGGGGCGAGAAGCCCGTGATGAAGTTCGAGGTCGACCTCGCGGAGGGCGGCGCCGAAGTGCGCTTCCCCGGCACGTTCCCGAAGGACATGGTCTACGTCCCCGCCGGCGGCGGCGTCGACCGTCCCTTCTTCATCGACCGGTACGAGGTCAGTATCGGGCAGTTCAAGGGGTTCGACTCCGGCTACGAGCCGGGGGTGAAGGGTTCGGGGGACGAGGTCGCCGCCCACGGGATCAACTTCCGCCAGGCGAACGGCTACGCCCGCTCCGTGGGGAAGCAGCTGCCCACGGAGGCGCAGTGGCTCTGGGCGGCGTTCAAGGGCGGCAACGCCCGGTATCCGTGGGGAGTGGACTCTCCGTCGAAGGCGCGCTGCCGCATCGGCGCGTCGGGCCCGGGACCCGTCCGGGACTGCGAGGAAGGGGAGAGTCCCTTCGGTGTGCGGAACCTGGCCGGCAACGTGTGGGAGTGGCTGAGGGACGAGCACGACCGGGGCGACGAGTTCGCGATCGGCGGTGGTTACCGATACGGGAAGCTCGGCGGCTCCGTGACCTACCAGAAGGGCGGTCGGAACGTCACCTGGGAGGTGGACTTCCTCCGGGACAAGAAGCCCGGGCGGAAGACCTGGCTCGAGGGGAAGCTCTGGTCCGATCCGGAGTCCCCGCTCTACAAGCAGCAGTCGAAGTACAAGGGATATCAGGTCAAGGAAGACGGCAACATCAAGGAGGTGGGCTTCCGATGTGTGATCGAGCTCTGAAGTACGGATTCGTGGTCCTTGTCGTGCTGACGTTCGTCCTCCCCGCGTGCTCGAGCAGCGGCGTGAAGGGCGACGTGAAGGTCCCGAAGACGCCGGTGGGCATGACCTACATGGTGGCGGGCGGCAAGGTCCAGCTCGTGAAGATCGACGGGCCGGACGAGAGCCGGAACATGACGTTCCTCCTCCGGAACAAGAGCGGGGCGCCCCTCGAGGACCTGACGGCGCGCGTCCTCTTCTACTTCGAGCCGCAGAAGGGCAGCGTCCAGGCCTACGACACGGACGCGAAGGAGGTGACCTTCAGCTCCTACCCGGGCGACGACCACCCCGTGACGGTCGCCCCGGGGATCGATGCCGACATCGTCGGCTGGAAGCTGCTCGTGAAGCAGGCCGCCACCGTCTCCCGCCACGGGGAGCGGCGGGGAAGCCTGTTCCTCGACGGGGCGCTGGAGTGCACGAGGATCTCCGACAAGCTGACCTCGGAGAAGCCGTCCCTCTCCTTCCAGGTGGAGAACGTGGGTGCCGACACGCTGGGGATGCTCGAGTTCCAGGTCGTCATCACGAAGACGGGCGCCGAGCCCTGGAAGAGCGCCTGGAAGCCCTTCCCCGGCAACGTCGAGCCCGGCAAGTCCGTGACTCTCACGCCGGACGTGGGCGCCGCCCCGAGCGGCGTGGCGAACGTGCTCCTGAAGATCCAGCGCTCGGCCCTCTGACGGAGAACCGACCTTGGCCGATCTCGCCGTCACCTGCCCGTCGTGCGGGGGCTCCGTCAACATTCCGATCGAGGCGGAGGCCGCCACCTATACCTGTCCGCACTGCTCGGCGGAGAGTCCGATCCAGGATTCCCTGAGCGGCGTCGCAACCGTGATGAAGGATCCCCTCATCGGGTCCATCGTCTCCGAGTGCGAGGTGGAGAAGAAGGTGGGGGAGGGAGGATTCGGCGCGGTCTACAAGGCGTTCGACCGGAACCTCCAGCGCCCCGTCGCGCTGAAGGTGATGCTCCAGTCGCTGACTTCGAACCTGGAGTTCGTGCAGAAGTTCATCCGCGAAGCCGTCACCGCGGCCCAGCTGAACCACCCGAACATCGTCGCGATCCACAAGGTGGGTCGCGACGAGGACCGGAACCTGCACTTCCTGATCATGGAGTTCCTCGACGGCCGGACGCTGTCCGAGATCATCGAGGAGCGGGGCGCCCTGCCGCTGGACGAGTGCATCGCGATCATCATCCAGTGCGCGGACGCGCTCGCGGTGGCGCAGGACAAGAACATCATCCACCGCGACATCAAGCCCGAAAACCTCATGATGGACCGGAACGGGGTCGTGAAGATCACCGACTTCGGTCTGGCGAAGACCCTCACCACCGACATGAAGTCGACGAAGGTGGTGGGAACGCCGCACTTCATGTCCCCGGAGCAGTTCGAGGGCAAGGCGGTGGACGGGCGGACGGACATCTACTCGCTGGGCGTCACCTTCTACAACATGCTGACGCAGGCGAAGCCCTACGAGGGCACGAACACCGTCCAGATCATCTACTCGATCCTCACGCAGGATCCGAAGCCCGCGTCGGAGATCAACCCGGACATCCCCGAGGAGGTCTGGCGGATCATCCGGCGGATGATCGCGAAGGATGTCAAGGACCGCTACGCGGACTTCCGCGAGGTCCGCCGGGACCTGCAGGCGTACCAGGAGCGGTCGGTCAGCCAGAAGGTCTCCTGCCCCGAGTGCAACGCCGTCAACGTGAAGGGGCGCAAGTTCTGCCGGGAGTGCGGCGGAAGCCTCGTCGTCAAGTGCCCGGGCTGCGGCCACGAGGAGCCGGCCGGCACCCGTCACTGCGGCGAGTGCGGGACGAACATCGGCGATCAGCTCCAGATCTCCCAGAACCTCGACCGCGGCGAGAAGCTGCGCGGGTTCGGCGACCTGAAGCGCGCGCTGGCGTTCTACGCAGAGGTCCTGAAGCTCGACCCCGCGCACGAGACGGCGGAGAAGGCGACCCGGGAGATCCGCCTCGAACTGGAGCAGATCGAGGAGCGGAAGACGCGGATCGACGACCTGGTCAAGGAGGGGAACACCGACCAGGCCCTCGAGGAGGTCGAGACGCTCCTGCTCGACTTCCCGAAGGTCGAGGAGATCAACAACTACGGGAAGACGGTCCGCGCCTCCCTCCGCCTGAAGGCCGTGGATGCCCACCTCATGGTGGCGGAGGCCGCCCTCGACCAGGGGCGGATGGAAGACGCCATCGAGGCCTACGAGGCGGCGCTCTCCGTCGACCCGGAACGCGACGACGTCCGGGACAAGGTGGAGGATCTCAGGCAGCGCCTCGCGTCCTTCGCCCAGAGCCTCGTCTCCGCGGAGGCCGCTCTCGGTGACGGCCGCTGGCCGGACGCCCTCCGTTCCGCGAAGGAGCTTCTGCAGCTCAAGCCCGAGCACGAGCGGGCGATGGAGATCCACGAGGAGGCGAAGGCCAAGGTCGCGTCGATCGATTCCTTCGTCAGCGAGGGGCGGGAGTTCCTCGATCGGCACGAGTACGACGAGGCCATCTCCCGCTTCGAGACCGCCCTCGACATCGTGCCGGGCGACGAGAACGTCAAGACGCTTCTCGCGGCGGCGAAGCAGGCGCGCGCGGCGGTCGACGAGAAGCTGACGCTCGTCCGGCGACTGCTGGCGGAGAACAAGGCCGAGCAGGCGAAGGCCGGCGCGGAGCAGGTCCTGTCCGACATCCCGGGCCACTCCGTGGCGACGGGGCTGCTCGCGGACGCCGAGGAGGCGCTGGCCGAACTCTCCGCCCGCCAGGAGCTCGACCGCCTCGTCGAGCGGGGCCGGGAGCAGGAGAAGGCGGGCGACCTCACGGCCGCCGTCGCCCTCTACGAGCAGGTCCTCGCGAAGGACCCGAACCACGCGAAGGCCGCGAACCTGAAGGCCAAGATCGAGACGCGCCTCGACGAGGGCCAGGATCTCAAGAAGCTCGCCGACGAGCACATGGGGACGGGCGACTGGGAACAGGCGGCGATGGTTCTCAACCAGCTCACAGAGATCTACCCGCAGGACGAGGGGATCCGCAAGAAGGCGGACCTGGCCAACGCGAACCTGGAGACGATCGAGGGCGGCATCGCCCGTGCGACGGACGCCCTGCGGCGCAAGCGCTTCGACCTGGTGGCGCAGGCCGCGGACGAAGTCCTCCTCATCGCCCCGGACCACGGCGCGGCCCTCGCCGCGAAGAAGGACGCCGAGCGCGGCATCGCGGGGATCGGAAAGCAGCTCGAGGAGGCGAGGGAGCTCATCGACTCCGAGTTGTTCGACGACGCGCTGGCCGCCCTCGACAAGGCGGAGGATCGCGGCGCCACCGAGGATCAGGTCGCCCCGATCCGCCAGGCGGCGGAAGACGGGAAGATGGTCCTCCTCAAGTCCGACGCCACGCGCTCGTTCGTCTTCAAGGACTTCGAGAAGGCGATCGAGACGTACGAGGAGATCCTCAAGGTCGACCGCGACGACCCGGACGCGAAGAAGGGGATCAGGTCGGTCGAGAAGGCCATCGTCTCGCAGGGGCGCGAGAACTGGATCGGCAAGGCGGTCCTCGCCTGCCTGCTCGTCGTCCTGATGGTCGTCGTGCAGTTCGTCGCCGTGGACAGCGTCTCGGGCACGGCGACGGTGGTGAAGAAGGACCCCGAGCCGGGGCCGGAGGACAACGGCGGGAACACGCCGCCACCGCCCCCCCCGCCGCCCGTGGAGAAGAAGGAGCCCGCGCCGGACCCCACCGAGATCCTGGCGGTCGAGAAGCAGGCCGGAGCGGGCGCGGCCGGGTGGAGCGGCGTGAAGGACTGGTACGCGGAGAAGGTCGAGAAGCACCCCGACGACAAGGCCAACCTCGAGCAGGGCGCGGAGTTCACGGCGCTCTACCTCGCGGCCCTCGAGACGCCGGAGGACGATCACCCCGCGCGGCTGGCCGCGTATCGCGAGGCCCTGGGCCGCACCGGAAAGCTGCCGGGGGTGCGCATGAACCGCGAAGAGGTGATCGACGCCGCCATCTCGGAGACCGTCCTCGACTGGATCCGGGAGATCGCGGCGACGGAGAGCGGGGACTACGCGGCGGCCGAGAAGGCGTACGGGCGGATCCTCGAGGACGAAGCCGTGACCTCGGAGACCGCGCTCCTCGACCAGGTGGGCGCCTACCGGGACTTCGCCCGCGGCATGGCCGACGCGGAGGGTGAGTTCACGGACGGGAACTTCGAGTTCGCCTACGAAGCGTTCCAGAGCGCGGCGACCAACGCGGGTGAGGACGACAAGCGCCGGAAGCGTGCCGAGGACCGCCGGGAAGAGGCGAAGAAGCAGTGGGTCGCCACCGTCGTGAAGGACATCGAGGAGGCCGCCGTCTCGAAGAAGGACTCCGGGGAACTCTATCTCGAGTTCGCTGACCGACTCCGCCGGATGGAGGAGAAGCTCGACGTGTCGGCGGAAGAGGTCATGAGGCTCCTCGGGCTCGACGAGTGACGACGTGATCGTGCCGTACGGAAGTCCAGGGTAGGGAAAGGCAAGGAAGCCCATGCCAGAGAAGGGTTCGATACGGATCTCCGTCGCCGGGACGACCGATGTCGGCCAGGTCCGGGAACACAACGAGGACAACCTCCTCGTGGTGGACCTGGCCGCCGGTGAGCGGCTCGGCAGCGGGGATACCCTTTCCCGGGAGCTGGGCGGGAAGGGGCTCCTCGTCGCCGTCGCGGACGGGATGGGAGGGGCCGCTTCCGGGGAGCTCGCCAGCGAGATGGCCGTCGACTCGGTGCACGACTGCGCCTCCGCCGGCCCGATCGGCGAGGAGTCCGAAATCGACGCCGTCGCCGTCGCGTTGACGGACTGCGTCACCGAGGCGAACACCCGCATCTTCGACAAGAGCCAGGCCGAGTCCGAGCACCGCGGCATGGGCACGACCATGACCGCGGCCTGGGGTTTCGGGAACCAGATCGCCATCGCCCAGGTCGGGGACAGCCGCGCCTACCTCCTCCGGAAGGGCAAGCTCGTCCAGGTCACGAAGGACCAGTCGCTGATCGAGCAGCTCATCCAGGACGGGACGCTCACCGAGGAGGAGGCGGAGCGTCTCGGGGGACGGAACATCATCCTCCAGGCCCTCGGCGTCGAGGAGGGTGTCGACGTCGAGACGAAGACGATGGAAGTGCTGGACGGCGACCTCTTCGTCCTCTGTTCCGACGGCCTCTCCGGAATGGTGAAGGACGAGGCGATCGAGGCCGCGGTCGCCGACGTGACCGATCCGGCAACCGAACTGGGGCCCGCCTGCGCGAAGCTCATCCAGCTGGCCAACGAGGGCGGGGGACGCGACAACATCACCGTCATCCTCGCCCGGTTCGAGGGGGAGGGGCTCCGCGCGCCGATGCAGCCGCTCTCCGCCGAGGAGGGCGCACCGGCGGCGCCGGCTTTCGCCGCCCCCGAGGTCCCGCAGGCGAAGACGCCGCGGACGAAGCCGGCGATCTGCGCCATCGGGGCCCTGGTCGTCGCGATCGTCTCCTTCTTCCTCCTGACGGGCAGCGACGGGGACGTCACGTTTCGCTTTCCGGCGGAGGGAGCCGCCGGCGAGCTGATCGAAGTGGACGAGGTCGGGCAGCCGGTGTCCGGGGGGCGGACGTTCACGCTCGCCCCGCCGGAGGGGGAGAAAGCGGCCCTCGTGGAAAGCGTCCCCGACGGACGGTACCGCCTGACCGCGCGGCACGAGAAGTACGCGACGCTCACCGTGGACTACGAGATCGACGGCGGGGGCGAGATCGACGTGGAAATGCTACCGCTGCCCGGGACCGTCACCCTGGTGCCCGCCCTGGCGAGGGTCACGGTGAAGGTCCACCGGAAGCCGGCGAAGGAGTCGGACGTCCCCTGGTCGAACGAGGTCAAATTCGAGGCCGCGAAGCCCCGCGTCCTCGACAAGGTCCCCGCGGGCGATCTGGAGATCACGGTTTCCCGACCGTCGTTCGTGTCGAAGACGATCACCGCCGTCCTGCCCCCGAAGGGCGAGGCGACGATCGAACTCCCGGAGCTCGAGCCGATCACCGGGAAACTCGAGGTGTCCGGGGGCGCTCCGGGCATGGAAGTCCGGATCGCGGACGACTGGGGCGAGGTCGTCTGGTCCGCGACGATGCCGGAGGCCGGCGGCCTCGAGGCCCGGGTGCGGGTCGGTGAACACTTCCTTTCCGCGACGCACGAGAAGTTCGAGGCGCACGAGGACGAGGTCAAGATCGTCGAGGGAGAGACGTTTCTCCTCCGGATCCCGGCGATCGAGAAGCGGGGGATGCTTCTCGTCACCGGACCGGCGGACGGCCGGGTGACCGTGACCGGGACGGGCGGCTCGAAGTGGGAGAAGCGGCAGAAGATCCCGGCGGAGGGGAAGATCCGGTTCGAACACGTGCCGCCCGGGAAGTACGAGGTTCGCTGCGAGCTCCCGGACCGGCCGGCCGCGCACGAGATCGTGACCGTCGAGGCCGCCCGCGAGGCGAGCGTGGAGTTCGCGAAATGAGCGATCCCCGCATCGGAACCGTGGTCGGCGAACGCTTCGAGATCCTCTCGAAGGTGGGCGAGGGCGGGATGGGGATCGTCTACCTCGCCGACGATCGCATGTCGGACGACCAGGCCGCCGTGAAGTTCCTCCACACCCAGTTCATGGCGAAGGAGGAGTTCGTCCAGCGGTTCCGCCAGGAGGGGAAGTCGGCGAGCCGCTTCCGGCACCCCAATGCCGTCCAGATCCTCATGGGGGGCGAGGACGACGCGGGGATCCCGTGGCTGGCCATGGAGTTCTGCGGCGGGCGCAGTCTGCAGGGCATTCTCCGGGACGACTCTCCCCTTCCGGTCGACCGCGCCTGCCGGATCGGCCGGCAGATCCTCGAGGCGGTGGGAGAGGCCCACAAGAGCGGCATCATCCACCGCGACCTGAAGCCCGAGAACATCAAGGTCGAGGTCGGGCCCCAGGGCCGCGAGAAGGTCAAGGTCCTCGACTTCGGCGTCGCGAAGTTCATCGGCACCGAGGACGAGGATGAGATGGACGGCGCGGTGAAGACGAAGACCGGCGTCGTCTTCGGCACGCCGAAGTACATGGCTCCGGAGCAGATCCTCGGTGAGCCGGTGGACGGTCGGTCGGACCTGTACTCGATCGGCGCGATCCTCTACGAGATGCTCTCGGGCGGCCCGCCGTTCCCGTCGGACGACATCCTGGGCTTCGTGACGAAGCACCTCAAGGAGCCCGTGGAGCCCCTCTCGACCCGCGTCCCGGACCAGAAGATCCCGGCCGGGGTCGAGGAACTGGTCGAGAGCCTGCTGGCGAAGGATCGGGCGGAGCGTCCGTCCCGGGCCAGCGACGCGGTCCGCCGCCTCGACGAGGTCGCGAACCGGGAGGAGCCCGCCGACGTCGAACCGTCGTCGGCCGGGGCGAAGGGAGCGCTCTTCCTTGCGGGTGGCGTTCTCGGCGCCGCGGCGGCCTGGGCCTTCGGCGCGACGGGCGCCGCCGTGGCGGCCGGCCTGGGCGTCGGCGCCACGATCGCCTACTTCGCCTTTCCGCGGATCGGCGAGACGGCGTTCTGCCTGCGCACCGCGATCGTGGCGGTCCTCGTCGCCGTCGCCGGGGCGGTCGCCGTGTTCGGCCTGGACGGAGAGGCCTATCTCGCGGTGGGCCTGGGCACGGGAGCCGTCCTGGTCTACGTCCTGTTCTCCGCGGGCTGGGGGCGTCGTTCCCGCAGCCAGGCCTTCCTGCTCGGAGGCGTCGTCGCTCCTCTCGTGGCGATCCCCCTGATCCCGTTTCCGGCGGGGGAGAGCTTCTCCCGGATCTGGGATCTCACGACCTTCGACACGACGGCCCTGGGCCCGGCCCTGGGCCTGTTCCTCGCCGCCCTTCTGTTCTCGGCCACGGCGTTCGTGGTCCCCCTTCCGGAGGAAAGAAAGTGAACCCCTCCGGGAGTCTTAATAAAGCTGGACGAGTGCGGGGGCATCCGTTAGCTTGCCGCCAAGCCTAATGTCTGCGCGAACTTCGGCTTACCGGGAGGTTCTCCCGGGATGCGTCGCGGTTCGCAGGAGGGACTCATGCTGAAGCGATTCGTCGTCGTTCTCGCCGTCTTTGCGCTCTTCGGAAGCCTGACATTCGCGGCCGAAGTTCTGCGTGCGGACGGGTCGAAGGAACCGGCGCCGGCCGGGAAGCGGATCCAGGGCCCGGCCACGGTGAGGACCGCGTCCGGAGGGCGGATCACGATCGACGAAGGTGGAGCCGTCGAGATCCTGCCGCCGGACGGTGACATCGAGCTGATCATGGTGAAGAGGGGCGCCGTCCGCGGGATCATCGACGGCAAGACCCAGGTCGCCGGTCCGAATGCCTGGCTCATGGTCAGGCCCGGGACGTGGGCGAGGTTCTACGCCGAGACCAATGGTGCGAACAAGGGCTTCATCAAGGTCACGGAAGGACAGGCCCTCCTCGTGTATGGCGGCAACATCAACGTCCACCTCACGGCGGGGAACGGGATCAACCTGGCGAAGACGAAGTCCGGGGGGATGTGGTTCGGGACGCACCAGACGAACGTCTCCGACATCCGGATGATCCACCGGGTCACCGACACGCTCGAGATCGACCTGACCGTGCCGAAGGCGACGAGCGGGTCGTTCCGGCAGGAGCTGGACGGCCAGAAGACCCGGGTCACCTCCGATGCGATCTCCTGGAAGAGCGGACAGATCTCCCTGGAGACGCGGCTCGACGGCGAGAAGAAGCACACGGGCAGCCTCGGGCCGGGGACGTTCGCCGTGATCGACAACAGTACGGGAGTTCTGGAAATCTCCTTCTCCGAGGCCGATTTCCAGATCGTCGAGCGGGCCGCCTCGCTGACCAGCGAGTTGAGCGCGCTGGCCGTCAGCAACTTCTTCGGAGACGAAGCACCCAAGTCGGGCAACTGAGCCCGCGGGAACACGTACGGAAGACTGGTCATCTCAAGCTGGTCATCGCAAGTTGGGCATCTCGAGACCGGTTGAAGGGCTGAACGAAGAGTTGGTCTTGACACTGGGGAAGTTGACGAAGGGAAGACGGGGGCTTCGATGAGTCGATACCTGGTATGGCTGGCCGCGCTGCTGCTCCTCGCGGGAACGGCACCTGGCGCCTGGGCACAGGAAGGCATGGACCCGCCCGCCGAAGAGGCGATGGAAGAGGCCGCCGAAGAGGCGGCGACGGAGGAGGCGGTCGAGGAGGCTGCCGAGGCGGCTCCTGAAGAGGCAGCCGAGGAGGCTCCCGAGGACATCCCGGAGATCACCGAGGACCCCTCGGAGGCCGATGAGGGCGGGGAGAACATCGACTCCGCCACCAAGGACTTCATGGAGTCCACCTCCGAGTGGCTCGACGACAACGCCGTGTTCGGCGTGGTGAGGATCCGCACCGAGTTCTCCGCGGACCTGATCTACGACTCGAACATCTGGCTGAACGACGAGGACGAGCGGGACACGCGGGGCGAGGTCGACGACTTCATCCTGCGCCTGTTCGCCAGCGTCGGCGCCGAGATGAAGGTCAACAGCCGGTACACGAAGATCTTCAAGCGGGACCGGGTCACGCTGATCAAGTTCGACTACACCTGGAACAAGTACTTCGAGAACGACGAGGTCACGAACTCGAACTGGAACCTCGGGACGGACCTGTTCGGGTTCCTCAGCGACCTCCTGTCGAGCAGCGGCGGCACGGGCACGGGGCTCTATTACCGCGTCAAGGTCGACTACTCGGACCTGACCGACCCGATGGACCTGATCGTCCGCGAGGCGTTCACCCTGGGGTTCCCCGTCATCGACGAGATCGACACGCTGCGCCGGACGGAGATCCTGGCCGATCTCGAGCTCGGCTGGATCGGCAACAGCTGGGATATCGCGCTCGGCTACAAGTACTACCGGCTCGAGTTCAACGATGATCTCTTCGCGTCGGCGGACAACACCCGCAACAGCGTCTGGGGCGAGTTCGGTCTCGACATCGGGGCCCGCACGCGGGCCTACGTCCACGGTGAGTTCGAAGACCTCGAATTCCCGGAGCAGGCTCTGAACGACGCCGAGATCACCTCGATCTGGCTCGGGCTGGAAGGACTCCTGTTCTCGAAGAAGATCCGCTACGACGTCTACGGCGGCATCACGCGCTGGGACCCGCAGTACACGGGGCTCGTGGGCGACAGGAACGACTTCGACGGCGGCACCGGCTGGCTCACGATCGTCTACATGCCGTGGGAGGAGAAGAAGCTCTCCTTCCAGGTGGAGGGTGGACGGAAGGTCGACTGGTCCGCGATCTCGAACTACCGGATCGACGACTCGATCATGCTCTCGATCCGCGACGAGATCATGCCGAAACGGCTCTCGTACGATCTCTCCGCCCAGTATGCCGAGCACGAGCAGTCCCTGGGGCCGCGGTGGACCCGCCTCGAGCTCGGGGCCGGCCTGATCTACACGCCCAACCGCCAGATGACGATCTCGCTCCGGTACCTGTACCGGGACCAGGACTCGGACGAGGACTACGAGATCGTGAACGTCCAGGCGTCGCTGGCCGGCGGCGAGGAAATCGCCACGAACGGCAACTTCATCCAGCACATGGTGTCCTTCGGCGTCGAAGTCCGGTTCTGACGGTCATTGGAGACATCATCCCGAAGGGGTCGACCGTCCGGTCGGCCCCTTCGGTCTTTGAGGGACGAGAACCGTAGGGCTAGAATCCAACCCATGCGTTCCATCTGCATCGCCAGCCTGGCCGTCCTGCTGCTCGCGGGCTGCGGCAGTCGTGGGCCCACCCTGGAGGAGGAGCCCGACGATGCCGCTCCCGTCGACCTCGAGGAGACGACGCCGAGCGACCTCGAGCCCTTCCTGAAGAACCGGACTCGCGACTATCCCCTCTATCCCGGGGACGTGATCAGTGTCGCGATCCAGGAACACCCCGAGCTCTCGATCGAGCGACGGATCCCCACGGACGGAAAGGT
>JBDLIY010000057.1:0-13465 GCA_039714635.1 Planctomycetota bacterium | reverse complement strand
ATGACGATCGAGTCACCGTCCTTGAAGTGACGCATGTGGAGCTGGCAGAGCGTGATCCCCTTGTCGGGACCGTGCGCCTGGCCGTTCACGACGCAGCCGCAGACTCCGCAGATCCCCTCCCGACAGTCGCTGTCGAAGGCGACCGGCTCCTCGCCCTTCCGGATCAGCTCGTCGTTCAGCTGGTCCATCATCTCGAGGAAGGACTGGTGCTCGGAGACGCCGGCCAGCTGGTACGTCACGAGCCGCCCGCGCTCCGTGGGACCCGCCTGTCGCCAGATCTTGAGCGTGAGGTTCATCGTGCGGTCGCTCATTTGTAGCTCCTCGTCGACGGCTTCACCGTGTCGAAGGTGAGCTCCTCCCTGTGGAGCTCCGGTGGTTCACCCACCCCCTTGAACTCCCACGCGGCGACGTAGGTGAAGTCCTCGTCGTTGCGCAGCGCCTCGCTCTCGGGCGTCTGGTGCTCCTCGCGCAGGTGGCAGCCGCAGGACTCCTCGCGGTTGAGCGCGTCCTCGACGAGGAAGGGCGCCAGTTCGAGGAAGTCCCCGACCCGGCCCGCGTACTCCAGGCTCTGGTTGAGATCGTCCCGCGCCCCGAGCACGTTCGCGTTCGCCCAGAAGTCCTCGCGGATCCCCGGCAGCTTCTCGCGCGCCTCGAGAAGGCCCTCCTTCGTCCGCGCCATGCCGCAGTTGTTCCAGAGGAGCAGACCCAGCTCCCGGTGGATCTCGTCGACGGTTTTCGAGCCCTTGAGTGCCATGAGCTTGTCCATGCGGTCGGACGCCTCTTCGAGTGTCGCCTTCACGGCGGCGTCATTCTCGTCCACACCTCCCGGGGTCACTCCCGCCAGGTAGCCACCTATCGTGTAGGGCAGGACGAAGTAGCCGTCCGCGAGCCCCTGCATGAGCGCCGAGGCGCCGAGGCGGTTCGCGCCGTGGTCGGAGAAGTTCGCCTCCCCGATCACGAAGAGCCCGGGCACGTTGCTCATCAGGTTGTAGTCCACCCACAGCCCGCCCATGGAGTAGTGGAGGGCGGGGAAGATGCGCATCGGCACCTTGTAGGGGTTCTCGTCCGTGATCCGCTCGTACATGTCGAAAAGGTTGCCGTACTTCTCGCGGATCGTGTTCTCGCCGACGCGGTTGATCGCGTCCTCGAAGTCGAGGTAGACGGCCAGCTTCGTCGGGCCGACCCCCTTCCCGGCGTCGCATTCCACCTTCGCGGCGCGGCTCGCCACGTCGCGGGGCACCAGGTTCCCGAACGCCGGGTAGCGGCGCTCCAGGTAGTAGTCGCGCTCGTCCTCGGGGATGTCGCTCGGGTGGCGGTCGTCGCCCTTCTTCTTCGGCACCCACACGCGGCCGTCGTTCCGCAGGCTCTCGCTCATCAGCGTGAGCTTGGACTGCATGTGCTCCCCGACCGGGATGCAGGTCGGGTGGATCTGGACGAAGGAGGGGTTCGCCATCAGCGCGCCGCGGCGGCAGGCCCGCCAGGCCGCGGTGACGTTGCAGCCCATCGCGTTCGTCGAGAGGTAGAAGATCCGGACGTAGCCGCCCGTCGCCAGCACCACGGCGTCCGCCATGTGCACGTCGAGCGCGCCCGTGATCAGGTTCCGCGTCACGATGCCCTTCGCCACGCCGTCGATCACGATGAGGTCGAGCATCTCGGTGCGCGGGTAGATGACGACCGAGCCCTTCTGCGCCTCCTTCATCAGCGAGCTGTATGCGCCGAGGAGGAGTTGCTGACCGGTCTGGCCGCGGGCGTAGAACGTCCGCGACACCTGCGCGCCGCCGAACGAGCGGTTCGCGAGGTAGCCGCCGTACTCGCGGGCGAACGGGACGCCCTGCGCCACGCACTGGTCGATGATGTCGTTGCTCACCTCGGCCAGGCGGTGGACGTTGGCCTCGCGCGCCCGGAAGTCGCCGCCCTTCACGGTGTCGTAGAAGAGGCGGAAGATGCTGTCGCCGTCGTTCGGGTAGTTCTTCGCCGCGTTGATGCCGCCCTGCGCGGCGATGGAGTGGGCGCGGCGCGGGCTGTCGAGAAGGGTGAACGCCTTCACGTGGTAGCCCATCTCACCCATGCTCGCGGCGGCCGACGCCCCGGCGAGCCCCGTCCCCACCACGATCACGCTGTACTTGCGCTTGTTCGCGGGGTTGACGAGCTTCAGGTCGAACTTGTGCTTCGTCCACTTGGTCTCGATCGGACCGTCCGGTACGTGGGACTCGAGCTTCATGACCCAGCTCCCTTCACCAGGATGGCCCAGATCGGAATGGACGCGTACCCCAGCGCGATGGCGATCCCGAAGGCCTTCGAGGTCTTCTGGATGCAGGCCTGGGAGTCCGCGGAGAACCAGCCCAGCGTCCGGAGCGAGCTCTGGAGGGCGTGGTAGAGGTGGACGCCGAGAACCGCCACGGCGACCAGGTAGGTCAGCACGTAGAGCGGGCTCTGAAAGAGGTCGACCACCATCCCGTGGAAGTCCGTGACCTCCTTGCCGTCGAGCATCGCCTTCGGGTGGTCCGCCGCGTACTTGAAGTGCAGCAGGTGGAGCACGATGAAGACGATGACCAGGATCCCGGTCCAGATCATGGTGTTGCTGGCCAGGTTCCGGTCACCCTTCGCGCGGTCGACCTCGTAGCCCACCGGCCGCGCCGCGCTGTTCTGCAGCGAGACGATCACGCCGAGAACGGCGTGGCCGAGCAGCGCCAGGACGAGCGCGATCTCCATCACGTAGAGGAGCTTGCCGAGCGAGATGAGGAACTCCGAGTAGGCGTTGTACTTCTCGGCTCCGAGGAAGAGCTGGAAGTTGCCCACGAGGTGCATCAGGACGAAGAAGCACCAGAAGAGGCCGGCCGCCGCCATCAGGTACTTCTTCCCGATGGATGCTCCGGCGCTTCGGGTCAGGCATTTCCGGTCGAGGTCGATGTCGACGGGAGCCAGGGTGCCGGGTGGAAGGTGATACCCGGGCCGCTCGGCTGAGCTCATGGACGTCCTCCTGTCAGGGGCCGTTGGTGGATTGCACGAATCTAGCGAGCGGCGTGGGGCCCCGGACACTTATTCCGGCCCCCCGGATCTCAGAGGACCGTCAGGAGCGTCACGGCGGAAACACCCATCACGATCGACAGGCCGATCCCCACCTTCGCGAAGTCCTTCGTCGAGTACCCGCCGGGCCCCATCACCATCAGATTGCACTGGTGGGCGAAGGGGAGGATGAAGGCACAACTCGTGCCGTAGGCCACGGCCAGGAACGCCTTGTGTACGTCGACGCCGCTCGACGCGGCCGCGGAGAGGGCGACGGGCGCGAGGATGACCGCGGCGGCGGCGTTGTTGCTCGTGGTGGAGAGGATCGCGGCCACGAGGAACAGCATCCCGAAGACGTAGAGAGGGCCGACGCCGGAGTCGGCCGGGAAGAGAGACGCCGCCACGCGCTCCGCCACGCCGGTCTGGTAGAGCGCGTCGCCGAGGGGGATCGTCCCGATGATGAGGAACAGGATCCGCCAGTCGACGGCGCGGCGGGCGGCCCGGAGCGAAACGCAGCGCGTCCCCACCATCAGCAGCGCGGCGCCGAGGGCGCTGACCGACAGCGGCAGCCACTTGAACACCGGGGGCAGGAGCGCGAGGGCCAGGATGATCAGCGCGACCGGCGCGCAACGGACGTCCTCCGTGCCCGTGGGCCGGGCGAGGACGACGAAATCGTCGTCGCCGTGCATGCGGCGGATCTTCCGATCCGGACCGTAGACGAGCAGCGTGTCCCCGAGCAGAAGCGGCGTATCGGCGATGCCCTTCTCGATCGCCTCTCCCTGCCGCCAGATCGCGAGGACCGTCAGGCCGAAGCGACCACGGAAGTTCACCTGCTTGAGGTCCCGCCCGAAGCACTCCGAATGCGGCGAGATCGTCACCTCGGCGAAGTTGAGTCCCCGCCCGAGCAGCTTCTCCACGGTCTCGCGTCCGGCCATCCGGTACTCGAGGCCTTCGGTCTCGGCGCACGTCCTCACGGCATGCGGCCGGCCGTCCACGTAGAGGACGTCCCCCTGCTCCAGCCGGAGCGCCGGCGTCGCGTCGAAGTAGCGCCGCCGGATGCCTCCCATCCGGAGGACCTGCGCGATCTCCACCTCGTACTTGAGGCCGATCCCCGACTCGCCGATCGTCTTCCCGACCAGCCGCGAGCCGAGGGTGACGCGCATCCGGTACAGGTGCTTCCTCACGCGGAACCGGCTCTCCAGCTCCCGGCGGACGTCCTTCTTCTCGCGGTCCCCCAGCGGGCTCTTCGGCAGCATTCGGCATCCGACGAGGGCCATGTAGACGATCCCGATCGCGGCGACGGGCACGCCGACGATGCCGAACTCGAACATCCCCAGTTCCCGGGCGCCGTTCGTCAGGCGGTCCAGTTCCCCGGCGAGGATCAGGTTCGGCGTCGTGGAGATGAGGGTGAGGGTCCCGCCGAGGATGGCGGAGTAGGCCAGCGGCATCATGAGCCGCGAGTTGGGGATCCCGGCCCGCAGCCCGAGCGCGATCACGGCCGGCAGGAACACCGCGACGGTGGCCGCGTTCGACATCACCGCGGAGAGGACCGCCGTCGTGATCATGATGAGGACGGTGAGGCGGAAGGGGCTCTTCCCGCCGACGCGTTGGAGCAGGCGCGCCATCAGCGTCGCGACGCCGCTCTCCTTGAGCCCCGCGGAGAGGATGAAGATCCCGCCGAGCGCGATCACTGCGCCGTTCCCGAACCCCTTGAGCGCCGCGTCCGCCGGGTCGATGGTCCCGGTCACCGCGAGCACGACCGGGATCGAGAGCGCGGTCGCTTCGAGCGGGATGAGCTTGGTGATGAAGAGGACCATCGCGACGACGAGCGTCCCGACGGCGATCCAGGCGTGGACGTCCATTGTGTCGGATGGTAGCCGGGGACGCCGACGATCGGAAGCGAGACTTGTCATCCGGCATCGCCCTGCCCCTTCCGTTCGCCGGCGAGGATGCCTCGCATCGAGATGAAGAGCGACACCATCGACGTGACACAGAGCACCAGCATCAGGCCCCAGATCCGGGTGCCCGCCGGAAAGACCGCCAGGGAGACTCCGCTCCCGGTCACGGCCAGGATCTGGAGGGGCAGGAGGACCGCGGTGACCACGACAACCGCCGTGCCGCGGGCGACGGCGCGGCCCAGGAGCCAGGAGACCCAGGCGAGGAGGGCAATTCCCACGAAGCCCTTGAAGGCGTCGGACGTGCTCCCCCCCTCCTGCCAGTGGCCGATGGTGACCGCCGTCAGCACGACCGAGTACAGCCCCCCTGAGAGCAGCACGATCCACGAGTACTGGCGGTGACGCTGCGCCTGAAGGGGCGTCCGATCGGGGCGCCGAGGGCGGGGGGCGTGCTGCCAGGCCACCCAGGTGAATGTCAGCGCAACCGCGATCAGGACGACCTGGGCCGCCGCGAACGCCAGCAGGCGCGCCTGGGTCTGCCGGCCGCCCGTATAGAGCCTCCCGTCGGCGACGAGCCAGAGTCCGCCGACCGCGAAGACGAGGAAGATGATCTCGACCGCGAGGGCTCCCTTGAGGCCCTCGCCCTTTCGAACCTGCCGGGCCGCTGCTTCGGTCAGGAACGGCAGCCACCAGAAAGGAGGAGCCTGGAATTTCATCGTCACGAGGAACCAGACCACGAAGAGAACGTACAGCCTCCCCCAGTAGGCGATCGCCCAGGCCGCGCGGCGTAGCCGGTGTTCCTGCTCCCGGTTCTCCATCGCCGGCGATCTTACGCCCTCGCACCGCCGCCGATCCCGCCTAGAATGGAGAGTGACCGCGAAAAGGGAGAGTGCCATGCGTAGCCATCCCGTCCCCGTCGGCCTCGTCCTCCTCCTCCTCGCCCTTCTCCTCCTTCCGCTCTGGGCCACCTTCGCCGCCGGCCCCGCGATCGGGGATTCCGACGACGCGAAGAAGGACACCCCGCCCCCCGCGCCGGAGGCGGAGAAGAAACCCGAGTGGGAGGTCCCCCGTTGGCTCACGCGCGAGGTGAAGCGCCACGTCCGGAAGGGCGCGGGCCGGCGCGAGCGGGCGGCGGCGATGCAGACTCCCGCGTACGTCGCGGCGATCGACCCCGCCCTCGCGTGGCTCGAGAAGAGCCAGCAGGAGTCCGGCCGCTGGTCGAGCGAGATGGAGGGGCGGAAAGGCTGCGACGTCGGCGTCACCGGCCTCGCCGTCCTCGCGTTCCTGTCGAACGGCGAGACGATCCGGTCGGGGCCGCACGACAAGACCGTGCTGAACGGCGTGAAGTGGCTGATGACGACGCAGGACAAGGACGGCTTCTTCGGCTCGAACGTCGAGGTCCCCACGAGCCACAAGACCTACGGCCACGCCATCGCGACGCTCGCGCTCGCGGAGGCCTACGGGATGACGGGCTCCGTCTACCTGAAGACGGCGGCCCAGCGCGGCGTCGATTGCATCTACAAGATGCAGAACCCCTACCTCGCCTGGCGCTACGGCTACCGGCCCGGCGACAACGACTCGTCCGTCACGGCGTGGATGGTGCACGCGCTCTCCTCCGCGAAGGCGGCGGGGCTGACCGTCAGTCAGGAGGCCTTCGACGGCGCGCGCGCCTGGATCGAGAAGGCGACGGAGCCGGAGTACGGCCGGGTCGGCTACACGTCCCGGGGGTCGGGTCCCGCGCGTCCGCCCGGCCTGATGGACAAGTTCCCCGCGGACCGCTCCGAGTCCCTCACCGCGATGGGCGTCTTCGCGCGCATGCTCACCGGGGGGGACCCGCGGAAGTCGGAAACGATCGGGAAGGGCATCGACCTGATCCGGAAGGTCCCGCTGCAGTGGGACGAGTCGGGCGGAAGGATCGACATGATCTACTGGCACTTCGGCGCGCTGGCCGTCCACCAGGCCGGCGGCGACCTCTGGAAGACCTGGGAGACCGCGATGAAGACGCAGATCGCGGACCGCCAGGTGAAGGAGGGCGAGCAGAAGGGCTCGTGGCCGCCGGTAGGGGTCTGGGGCGGAGAAGGCGGCCGCGTCTACTCGACGGCGATCCTGACTCTCACTCTCGAAACCTACCGCCGCTACCCGGTGCTGTTCGAGAAGGGGAAGAAGTCGGGGAGGCGGAAGTACCGGAACCTCCGGTGAACCAGATCGCGTGATCTCCGTTCATCTCCTCCGGCGGGACGGAACCCGCCGGCAGGGAGAGAACGATGCCGCGAGCCGTCGCCCTCCTCGGGGCCCTGATCGCAGTACTCGCCGCCGCCACCGCGGCGGACGCCGCCGGCATCCTCCTTCCCCTGGGCGGCGGAAAGCCCATCGGCCTCGAGTCCCACCGGATCACCGCCGTCGTCACGGACGGCGTGGCGCGGACGAAGGTCCGCCAGACGTTCGTGAACCGCAACGCCGGCACCCGCGAGGCGATCTACCTGTTCCCGCTGCCGGAAGGCGCGGCGATCGTCGACGTGGCGATGGAGGTCGGCGGGGAACGACTCGAGGGCCTCCTGGCGGAACGGAAGCAGGCGAGGCGGGTCTACGACAGGATCGTGCGGGGCAACCGCGACCCGGCGCTCGTGGAGCAGATCGGGGCGTGCCGGTTCCGACTGTCGGTGTTCCCGGTCGAGAGGAACCAGCCCACCGTCGTCGAGTTGACGTACGTCGAGCCCGTTCCCGTCACCGGCGGAGAACTGCGCTACCTCTACCCGCTCGCTCTCGGAGCGGGGGCCGCGACCACGCTGAAAGACCTCACGGCGAGTGTCACTCTCCGGTCGTCGGTCCCCCTCTCCGAGGTGCGAACGGGCATCCCGGACGCCGAGATCGTAGCCCAACCGAACGGCGACGTCATCGTCGGGTTCGAGAAGACCGCGGCGAAGCTCGATCGCGACTTCACGGTGACGGCGAAGGTGGTGACGTCCGAGCCGTCGCTCTCGCTCCGCACCTGGCGTCCCGCCGGAGGCGACGGGACGTTCATGGCGGTCCTCACCCCGCCCCCGGTCCCCGAGGAGAAGGTCGTTCCCCGGGACGTCGTCCTCGTCCTCGACACCTCCGGCAGCATGGGGATCGAGGACAAGATGGAGCAGGCGAAGCGGGCGGCCCGCCACCTCCTCGCGGGCCTGAGGGAGACGGACCGGGTGAACATCGTCCTCTTCAGCACCACGGTCGCGGCGTTCGCGAAGGAGCCGGTGCCGGCGACGCCGGAGAACCTGGTGAAGCTCCGCAAGTACATCTCCGGGATCCAGGCGGTCGGCGGGACGGCCCTCGGCGACGCCCTCGGCCGGGCCCTCGAGCTCGAACCGAAACCGGGGCGCGTACCGATGGTCGTCCTGCTGACGGACGGCGCGCCGACGCTGGGTCTGGTCCTGCCGTCGGAGATCGTCGGCCTCGCACGACGCGGAGGCGAAAAGGGGATCCGCGTCTTCGCATTCGGCGTGGGGACCGACGTCCACGCGGGGCTGCTCCGCGGCATCGCGCGGGCCTCCTCGGGAAGCGCGGAGCTGTTCCGCCCGGGCGCGGAGATCGCCCCGCGGCTGACCGCGTTTCTCGACCGGACCCGGTCTCCGGTCCTCACCGAGGTCCACCTCTCCGCGGAGGGCGTGGAGCTCGACGGGATGTTCCCGCGGAAGGGCCACGTGACGTACGCCGGGGAGCAGCTCGTGATCACCGGGAGCTACCGCGGTTCGGGGAAGGCGCGGGTGATGCTCTCCGCCTGCCTCGGGGACGAGCCGCTGACGCTGACGACGGGGCACGACTTCCGGGCCGAGCCGGGGGGCGACCGCGCGGTGAGCGACCTCCACGGTCGGCGGACGATCGCTTTCCTCGAAGACGAGGCCCGCCTTCGCAGCAACCTCTCCGAGGAGGCCTTCTTCGCCGCCGTGGACCGCGGCCGGTACTCGACGCTGGACGAGGTCGTGGACGCGATCGTCGACACCTCGCTCCGGCACGGCGTGCAGTCGGCGTTCACCTCGTTCATCGTGCTGCTGCCCGAGGACCGGGCGCGGATCGACCCGCGGGACGCGGCCGCGCTCCGGAAGGCAGTCGACCGGTCGAAGACGGTCCGGGGGCTGGCCCGCGCCGCGGACGTCCCCGTCGGCTCGGAGACGAGCGAGACGGACGTCGATCTACCGTTCGAGGAGTCGATCGGGGCGAAGGACTTCATCAGCGACGCGCCGTTCGAAGGCCCGGGAACCGGCGCGGCCATCGGAGTCGGCGGCGGAGTCAGCGGGGCGTTCGGAGGGCGGGGCGGGAACCGGAACCTCCGG
This sequence comes from Planctomycetota bacterium, assembly GCA_039714635.1. Lineage (GTDB taxonomy): Bacteria > Planctomycetota > JAJSAM01 > JAJSAM01 > JAJSAM01 > JBDLIY01. The sequence goes on along the minus strand of JBDLIY010000057.1, from coordinate 4,254 downwards.
GCGACGGGCGGCGCGCCGGGCACGGCGTCGTCGGTCCAGCGCGCCCTGGCTTGGCTCAAGCTGGCCCAGCGGGAGGACGGCGGTTGGGAGGGTCCCCGGGCCAACACCGGCCTGGCGCTCCTCGCCTTCCTCGGCGCCGGGAACACCCACAAGCACGGGTCCTGTCGGCGGACTCTGAAGTACGGCTTCCGGCACATGAAGCAACTCCAGGACGCCGAAGGGTGCTTCACCGACCGCACGAAACCCGACTGGCTCGCCGAGCACGCGATCCTGACGCTGGCGATGGCGGAGATCTACGGGATGACGGGCTCGCCGCTCTTCAAGCAGTCCGCCCAGAGCGGGATCGACTTCCTCGGGAAGGCCCAGGTTCCCTATCTCGGTTGGGGCCGGGGCGTCCGGAGCAAGCCGTGCGACGCGACCACTACGCTCTGGGCGGTGTGCGCCCTCAAGTCGGCGCGGGTGTCCGGACTCCGCACGACGCAGGACTCCTGGGACGGCGCGCAGGCCTGGCTCTCGAAGGCCACGGACCCGGAGAGCGGTTTCCTCGCGGCGCGGAAGGACGGGATCCTGCCTTCGACGACGGACGGGGCTCTCGCCGGGGCGATGCTTGCCCGGATCTTCCTCGGGGAGAACCCGGCGAAGACCGAGTGGATCCGCCGTCACGCGGAGGAGATGGCCGGGCGCCTCCCGGTCTGGAGCGTGGAGTCCCACCCGGACCTCGGGTACCTCTACTTCGGCACCCTCGCCGCGTTCCAGGTCGGCGGACGGTCCTGGAAGGCCTGGAACGAAGCGATGAGCGCGGCCTTGCGGGGGAACCAGGAGGACAGCCCCGGGAAGAACGCGGGGTCCTGGGCCCCGGCGGGCGTGGACGGCAAGCGCCTCGGCCGCGTCGGCACGACGGCGATCGCCTGCCTGTGCCTCGAGGTCTACGGCCGCTACGGGCGGATCTTCAAGAGCCGATCCCGATGAGCGGCCCGACCACCTTCTCCACCGCCTCGAGGAGGCCTTCGCCGAGGACGATCCCTCGCACCTTCTCGATCTCCGGCGCCAGCATCCGGTCCTCCTCCCGAGCCGGGACGCGGCCGCGCACGAAGTCGTAGGCGGCCTTCACGCCCTTCCCCGGCGCGAGCGGCTTCCGGAGGTCCAGACCGCGCGACGCCGCGAGGATCTCGATCGCCAGGATGCTCCCCACGTCGTCCGCCACGTGGAGCGCCTTTCTCGACGCCACCGTCGACATCGAGACGTGGTCCTCCTGGTTCGCCGAGGTCGGGATCGACTCCGCGGAAGCCGGGTGGCAGAGCGTCCGCGTCTCGCAGACGAGCGCCGCCGCCGTCACCTGCGCCATCATGAAGCCGGAGTGCAGCCCGCCCTCGATCGCGAGGAACGGCGGGAGGCCGCTGGACAGGCTCGGGTTGACGATCGACTCGATGCGCCGCTCGGAGATCGAGCCCAACTCGTGGAGCGCCAGCGTCGAGTGGTCCATCACCATCGCCACCGGCTCGCCGTGGAAGTTTCCGCCGGAGAGGACATCGCCCTCCTCCGCGAAGACGAGCGGGTTGTCCGTCGCCGAGTTCACCTCGCGGTAGACGACGGTCGCCGCGTGCTCGAGGGAGTCGCGCGACGCGCCGTGGACCTGGGGGACGCAGCGCAGGGAGTAGGCGTCCTGCACCTTGTGTCGGTGCTCGCGGTGGGAGACGAGGATCTCGCTGTCGGCGAGCAGCGTCCGGACGTTTTCCGCCGTCTTCCCCTGGCCGGGGTGCGGCCGGGCCGCGTGGATCCGCGGGTCGAAGGGTACGTCGGTGCCGAGCAGCGCCTCGAGGCTCATCGCCGCCGCGAGGTCGGCGGTCCGGAGCAGGCGGCCGGCCATGTACAGGACGCGGGCACCGATCGCGGAGGAGATCTGGACGCCGTTGATCAGCGCGAGGCCCTCCTTTGCCTCCAGCGTGATCGGCGTGACGCCGGCCCGGGCCATCGCCCTCGCGCCCTCCATCTCCTCGCCGCGGAGGCACGCCTTGCCCTCACCGATCATCGGGAGCGCGAGATGCGCGAGCGGGGCGAGGTCGCCGCAGGCGCCGACGGAGCCCTTCCGGGGCACGACGGGCCTCACGCCGAGCTTCAGCATCTTGACGAGGGTCTCGACGACGATCGGCCGGCAGCCGGAGCAGCCGACGGCGAGGGAGTTCGCGCGGAAGAGCATCGCGAGCGCCACGATCTCGTCGGGGAGCGCCGGGCCGACGCCGCAGGCGTGGCTGAGGAGGAGGTTCCGCTGGAGCGTGCGGACCTGGTCGGGCGGGATGCTCTGGTCGGCGAGTTTGCCGAAGCCGGTGTTGACGCCGTAGATGGTCCGGCCGTCCTCGATCCCTTTTTCGACCGTGGCGCGGGCCGCCTCGATGCGCGCGAGGGCGTCGGCGTCGAGGACCACGTCGAAGTCGGAGCCTTCGAGGATGGCCGCCACGTCGTCGGGGCCGAGAGAGCGGCCGTCGAGCGTGATCGTTCTCATGGGTGCCTCCTTCGCGGGTCATACCCTAACCGACCCGGCCGAAGAAACTACGACACCGCGCGGAACACCAGGACGCCGTTCTGGCCCCCGAAGCCGAAGGAGTTGCTCATCGCGTGGCGCACGACGGCCTTCCGCGCGACGTTCGGCACGTAGTCGAGATCGCACTCGGGGTCCGGGTTCTCGAGGTTGATCGTGGGCGGGATGATCCCGTCCGTGATCGTTCTCACCGTCGCCACCGCCTCCACCGCGCCGGCCGCGCCGAGGGCGTGCCCGATCATCGACTTCGACGAGCTGATCGCCACCCGGTGCGCGTGCTCTCCGAACGCCACCTTCAGCGCCCGGGTCTCCGTCGGGTCGTTCAGCGGCGTCGACGTGCCGTGGGCGTTGACGTAGTCGATGTCGGTCGGGACCAGGCCGGCGTCGGCGAGCGCGTGGGTCATGGCCCGGGCCGGGCTGCTGCCGTCCTCGGGGCTGGACGTGATGTGGTGGGCGTCACAGTTCATCGAGATGCCGGCCAGTTCCACGATGGGCTTCGCGCCCCGCGCGGTCGCGTGCTCTTCGCTCTCCAGGACCAGGATGCCGGCGCCCTCGGCGACGATGAAGCCATCCCTCGCGGAGTCGAACGGGCAGCTCGCTCTCTCCGGCTCGCACTCGCGCGTCGAGAGCGCCCGGAGCGCGTTGTAGGGAAGCACGGAGCCCGGCGAGAGGCAGGCCTCGGTGCCCCCGGCGACGACGACATCCGCGAAGCCGCTGCGGATCATCATCACCCCGAGGCCGAGCGCCACGGAGCCGGTGGAGCAGGCCGCGGTGGCGCCGAAGCTCGGGCCCATCATGCCGAACTCCATGGCGATGTTCGCGGCGGCCATGTTCGTGACGGCCTTCGGCACGGTGAAGGGGTTGATCTTCGCCGGACCGCGGCGGTGCAGGACGGCGAGCTGCTCCTCGACGGTCTCGAAGTCCCCGATGCCGGAGCCGACGATGGTGCCGATCCGCGTCAGGTCGACGGCGGCCAGGTCGAGGCCGGCGTGGGCGACCGCCTCGCGGGCGGCGACCATCGCGAACTGCGAGAAGCGGCCGATCCGACGCAGCTCCTTGCGCTCGAAGTGGTCGCGGGCGGAGTAGCCGGTCGCCTCGCCGGCGATGCGGATCGGATGTTCCGATGCGTCGTACAGGGTGATCGGACCGATGCCGGACCGACCGGCCACGAGGCCGTCGAAGAGGGTGTCGACGCCGACTCCGCAGGCGGAGACGGCGCCGAGTCCGGTCACCACGACGCGCGTTCGATCTGTCATGAAGGCCTCCGGGACTCAGCGAGGAACGATAAACTACCCGGCGACGACATTTGTTTCGAGGTGCCACATCGCAGACTCTCGATTCGTCAGTGAGCCGATCCGCCCTCTCGGCGCGAGATTTCACGCCGCGGCGATGGTCCGCGGGGAGCCGGGCCTGCCTGAAGGCTTCGTCTGGAGGGACGAGGAGCGGCGGATCGAGGAGGTCCTCGAGGCGGGCAAGACGGCCACGCCGGACCGGGGCGAACTCTACGTCCGGCGCCACACGTATCGCCTCCGGATGGACAACGGCGCGATCTGGAACGTCTACTTCCTCCGCCAGGCCCCGAAGGGCGGCTCCCGCGCCGCCGCGAAGCGCCGCTGGTTCCTGGGATGGTACTCATAGACATCGAGCGCCGTAAGGCGCACGGCTCAAATGAGTTGGAGCATCGAAGTGCGGATTCCGAATCCGCAGAATCCAGCTAC
>JBDLIY010000056.1:0-13492 GCA_039714635.1 Planctomycetota bacterium | reverse complement strand
GGCACTCCAGGCGATCAACGACCCGCTGACCGCCGCGACGGTCGTCCCGTTGCTGCGGACGGACAACGAACTCGTCCGCGAGACGATCGTGATCGTTCTCGGCAACACGAAGAGCGACGAGGTGAAGCGGTGGCTGCGCACTCAGGGCCTCTCCGGCCACCGGGGCGTGACCCGCGCCTACGTCGCGCGCGTGCTCGGCAACCTGGGCGACACGGGCTCCGGCGAGGAACTCCTGAAGTACACGGGGGACGGCTTCTGGCTGACGAGAGCCCACGTCGCGCGGGCGCTCGGTCTCGTGGGCCACGAGCCGGCGATCCCGGTGCTGAAGGAGATGGTGAAGGACAAGGCCCAGAAGGTGCGGATCGCGGCGATGGACGCGGTCGGACGGTTCGGAGAGCGGGCCGGGTCGGCGTGGTCGATGGTCAGCGACGAGCTGGGCACCTCGGCATGGCAGGTCCGGTCGGCGGCGGCGGAGTGCCTCGGCAAGCTCGGTCAGATGGCGTCCGTGGAGCCGCTGATCTCGCGGATGGAGATCGAGACCGGGAGGATCCGGAAGGACATCCGCGAGGCGCTGAAGAAGGTCACGCGCGACGACCTCGGGAGCAACCCGAAGCACTGGCGCGACTGGTGGGAGAAGGAGAAGGACCGGGCCGGCGGAGGCCTTCCCAAGCGCGGGGACAAGCCGAAGGAGAACCCGAAGGTCGCGAGCCGGAGCGTCACGAAGACGCCGACCTACTACGGCATCCAGGTGTTCTCCGAGGGCGTCGGCTACGTCCTCGACGTCTCCCAGTCCATGAACACGACGATCAAGATCGACCCGAACTGGATCAAGAAGCAGCGGCGGGAGTACCCGCACCACGCCGCCCGGTTCGACCTCGCGATGAACGAGATCAACGCGAGCCTGAAGAGCCTCGATCCGCGGGTGCGCTTCAACCTCTACTTCTTCCGGAGCCAGGCCTACACCTGGAAGTCGGACATGGTCCCGGCGTCGTCGAGCAACGTGAACAGCGCGAAGAACCGCCTGGCCAGCGAGCGGCCTCCCGACGCTGGCGGGGGGGACTCCTACCGGACGAACTACGTCGACGTGTTCCGCCTCGTCCTCGACGTGAAGCCGGGCAAGGACCTCGTCGGCAACTTCGCCGACACGCCGGACACGATCTTCTTCCTCACGGACGGTGAGCCGACGGTGGGGGACATCACGAACACCGAGGTGCTGAACTCCTGGTTCCGGGAACTGAACCGCTTCGCCCGCGTGAAGGTCAACGTCATCACGTTCGGGAACCTCGGCATCGATCCCGTGTTCCTGCGCCGCCTCGCGGAGGACAACGGCGGCGTCTTCGTGCAGGTGCCGGAGGTGAGGTAGGTGGCCCGGACGCTGCCGCTCGCGGCCCTGGCGCTTCTCCTGACCGTCCTCCCCGGCTCGGCCGGCCCGCTGAAATGCACCTGCCGTGACGGGCAGGCCTGCTACCACTGGCTGAACGCGCCGGTCAGCCCGCCGAACGATCCGTGCCACTGCCCGCGATGCCGGGCCGCGCCGGGAACCTGCGAGAAGATCCTGCCCGAGGGCTGGGACCAGGCCTGCGCGAGCAATTCGAAGATGGAGTGCTTCCTTCGGCGGCACGCGGCGTCGTGGAAGCTCGCCTGCAGCGAGCGGCTCGCGGGGACGTGCTCCTGCGACAACCCGCACCCGGAGCGGTGCCCGAAGTGCGGGAAGAAGGGCGAAGCCTGGGGCGAGGAGGAGTTCCCGACGCTCCGGCGGCAACTCGAGGTCGAGCGGCGGATGTTCGGGAAGCGGGCGAAGCTCGTCATCGTCCGGAGCCCGAACTTCTACGTGGTGACCGACATCCGGTCGCTGAAGATCGTCACGCAGGAGCGCGCGCCGCGCACGATGAAGATGCACGAGATCGCGCACGTCTTCCTCCAGCGGGCGGAGATCGCGCGCGAGGACTTCATCCGCTACTTCGGCGACGACATCTACATGGAGCGGCCGTCGGCGATCTATCTCGTCGCGAAGGAGCGGACGAAGCGCGACCTCGCGGAGAAGTACTTCGGGCTGCCGGAGCCGGAGCTGTTCTACGGCGGGAACGTCCAGACGATCGGCGGCGGCTTCGGCTGGAACGGCTGCGCGATCAGCCTGCAGAAGTACCGCACCGATCACGACCTCCAGCACCAGATGCGCCACCTGATCGGCCACCTGCTCGCCTCGTGCCTGAAGAAGGCGACGGGAGAGAACCGCTACCTTCCGCGCTGGGTCTACGCGGGCGCCGGCCACTGGCTGTCGCGGTTGCCCGCGAAGTACCGCGACGACGCCAACTTCTGCGCCGGGGAGGGGCGCGAGGTCCGGCACAACGGGAAGAAGTGGAACGAGATGCTCATCTCGAAGGCGATGGGCGGCAAGCTCCACGCGGTCCAGACGGTCTTCGACGTCAACGCCCTCGGCGGCCTCGACCTGCAGATGCACGTCCGGGCCTGGTCGTGGTTCGACGTCTTTCTGGAGGACGACCGGGAGGCGTTCGTCGCGTTCGTGATGAAGCTGCGCGACGGCACCGACCACCGCGTGGCGCTGAAGGAGACGTTCGGGATCTCCCCGGAGGAGTGGGACCGGCGCTGGCGCGAACGGCTGCTCGGGAAGCGTGCCTCGGCGGCGCCGACGGTGGAGGAGCTGGACGAGGCCGATCCGGAGGCGGCCGGGGTCGCGGAGCGGGAGGCGATCCGGACCGAGACCGATCCGGGCATCCTGGCGGCGAAGATTCGCGGCCTGCGGATCGTGGAAGACCTCCGGACCGCGGCGACGATCGTTCCGTTCCTCCGTCACGAGTCCGATCTCGTGCGGGAGACGACGGTGCTCGTACTCTCCCGGACGACGGCGGAGCCGGTGAAAGCGTACCTTCGGGAGAAAGCCCTTTCCTGGACGACCGGAGTGGGGAAGGCGTACGCGGCGCGGGTTCTCGGGAACCTCCGCGACGCGGCGGCCGTGCCGTACCTCCTCGAGCACGCAGAGAATGCCTACTGGCTCGTCCGCGCCCACGTCGCGCGGGCGCTCGGCCTCGCGGGCGACGCGACGTCGATCCCGGCCATCCGCCGGCGGGTCGAGGACAAGTCGATGAAGGTCCGCATCGCGGCCATGGACGCGTTGGCCCGCTTCGGCGATCGCGGCGGGCCGCACTGGGAGGTCGTGGCGGACAACCTCGGCGCGGCGTCGTGGCCGGTGCGCTCCGCCGCCGCGGATTGTCTCGGCGCGATGGGGCGGATGGACGCCGTCGAGCCCCTCATCGCCCGGATGGAGATCGAGTCCGGGCGTGTTCGCGAGGACATCCACGCCGCGTTGAAGGCGATCACCCGCGACGACCTCGGCCGGAAGCCGGAGTACTGGCGCGACTGGTGGGAGAAGGAGAAGGCGAGAAACCCCGGGCGGCTGCCGGAGCGGGGGAAGGGGCCGAAGGGCGCGTCGAAGGGCGCGAAGGGGTACGACACGCCGACCTACTACGGGCTGCGCGTCTACTCCCGCGGGATCGGGTACGTGATCGACACTTCGGGATCGATGGCCTACGTCATCCGGCTCGACGGGGCGTGGCTGAAGCGGCAGAACCGGTCGTATCCGACGGAGGCGGCGAAGCACGCCCTGGCGCGGCAGGAGGTGGAGGCGAGCCTCCGGAAGCTCGATCCGCGCACGAAGTTCAACGTCTACTTCTTCCGCACGGTCGTCAGTTCCCTCTCCGGGAAGATGCTCGCGGCCACGCCGGCCAACGTGGACAAGGCCCTGCGGCGGATCGACACCGAGGTCCCGCGGTTCGACACCGGGCAGGGCGCCGCGTACCGGACGAACTACGTGGACGTCTTCCGGAAGCTCCTCTCCGTGAAGTCCGGCGCCCTGCCGCCGCCCGGCTTCTCCGGCGCGCCGGACACGATCTTCTTCCTCACGGACGGTAAGCCGACGGCGGGGGACATCACCCAGCCCGACGCGCTGCGGTCGTGGTTCCGGGAGATGAACCGGTTCGAGCGAATCCGTGTGCACGTGATCACCTTCGGCAGCACGGAGATCGACCCGGTCTTCCTCGGCGGCCTGGCGACGGACAACGGTGGCGTCTTCGTGCAGGTTCCCGCGGCGACCAAGTAGGATCTGGGGTCAGACCCCAAGCGACCGGAGATAGCCATGGAAGACTTCAAGCGGCGGTTCGTCGATTTCCTCATGGACTGCGGGGCCTTCAAGCTCGGCTCCTTCACCCTGAAGAGCGGCCGGGTCTCCCCGACCTTCCTCAACACCGGGCTCATCCGGGACGGCAAGGGGATCCAGCGCCTCGGCGAGGCGTACGCGTCCAGCCTCCTGTCCGCCGTCGGCGCCGACGGCTTCGACTGCGTCTTCGGCCCCGCGTACAAGGGCGTCCCGATCGCCGTCGCCACGACGATCGCCCTCGCGAACAAGGGCGTGGTGAAGGGTTACCTCTTCGACCGCAAGGAGGCGAAGGACCGCGGCGAGGAGGCGGCGGCCGGCGCGGCGGCGAAGGTCATCGTCGGCCATCGTCCGGAGGCGGGTGAGCGGATCGTGATCGTTGACGACGTGATGACGACGGGCGCGACGAAGTACGAGGCGGTGGAACTTCTGGGCGGGCTCGTCCCGGACGCGAGTTTCCCGGGCCTGGCGATCGCGCTGGACCGTCAGGAGACGGGCGCGGACGGCATCCACGCCGGCGAGAAGTTCACGTCGGACACCGGCGTCCCGGTGGTCCCGACGGTGACGATGGTGGAGGTCCTGACGCACCTCGAGGACACGGACCGCCTGCCCACCGACGACCGGGAAGCCTGCCGCAAGTACCTCACGGAGTACGGCACGGAAGCCGCGAAGGCCTGGGCTTCGTAACGAAAACCAGCAGGTGGGCGCTCAACTCAGCGCCAACACCTGCGAGCCGCGCTTCGGGAACAGGATGTCGATGAGGATCCGCGCCTCCCAGCTGCCCGGGTAGGAGTCAGCCCTCGCGTACCGCAGGTCGTCCACGCTCCGCGTGCCGAACAGCATCTGCAGGAACGAATGGTCCGCGAACCGGACGTCCCCGGCCGCGAGCCGCTTCGGCTGCCAGTCCTCGACACCCGTGAGCCGGCCCTTCTCGAACACGAGCTTGAACGCGTCCCGGTAGAAGTTCAGCTTCAGGTCGCCGGAGTGACCCGCCATCACGCTCTGGTGGAGCCGGCGCTCCAGCACCGGCCGGAGGTGCTCGAGAAACGCACGCACGTCCGGCACCCGCATGTACCACATGTAGGGTGGGAGGTAGTCGTCCGCCTGCATCCGCAGAGCCGCGTTGATCGGGTGCTCCTCGTGGCCGGCGAACAGGAGGTACTGCACCTTCTTCTTCGCCCCGGCGTATTCCTCGTCGTTGATCTGCCTCAGCTCCCGCGTGAGGAACAGCGCAACCGCGCGCAGGGAGTTCCCCGGCCGGACCGCGAGCTCGCCGATCCAGCAGACCGGAGGGCGGGAGCGCCAGGCCACATAGCCGACCGGTTCCCCGTCGCGGTCCTCGACGATCCCGAACCGCCGGTCGATCGTCGTGTCCGCGGTCTGGCCGGAGATCTCCCACGCGAGGACGCGCTCGTCGCGGACGGCCCGGAAGAGGCTCGTCGCGGAGTGGACCGCGTACAGCTCCGCCACCAGCGGAACGTCCTCCTCCGTGGCCGGCCGCAGGCGGTAGTCCTCCTCCTTCACCTTCGCGAAGTTGCCGTCCTTCTCCCACAGGAACCGCCGCCCGCCGCCGAGCTGCAGGGTCATCTCGTAGCCGAACTGCCGGTAGTACCAGGGGATGCCGGTGATGGCCTGGACGAGTTCGCCGCGCTCCTCGCTCCAGTCGTGGAGCACGTTCATCTGCTCGCGGACCAGCCCGCGGCGGCGGTACTCGGGGTCCGTCGCGATCAGCTCCGGGCGGCCGACGGGGAACTCCAGGTCCTCGCAGGCCCAGGTCTGGGAGATGTGCACGCAGCTGGAGACGATCTTCCCGCCGGCGCTCTCGTCGACCACGAGGGTGACGTCGTCTCCGCTGACGGTGGGGTGGCGGCCGGAGAGCAGGTCGCGGGACCAGAGGCCGAGACCCTCCTCCGGGTTCTCCTCCGGATCGTCGCTGTGGTTCGCGATGTTGAACGCGGCGAGTTCCTCCGCGTCCCCGGGGTCGGCCGTCCTCATCACCAGTCCGTCGGGAAGGTCGCGGAGGATCTCGCTCACTTTGCACCGCCAATCTGCAAATCGGGGTCTGACCCCGATTTGCAGGTCATGTCGTTCCGTTCCGTATCAGGATGTCCGAGAGGAAGCTCCCGGTGAAGGAGCGCGCGTTCGCCGCCACCTCCTCCGGCGTCCCCGTCGCCACCACCTCGCCGCCGCCGTCGCCGCCCTCGGGACCGAGATCCACGATCCAGTCCGCGGTCTTGATGACGTCGAGGTTGTGCTCGATCACGAGGACCGTGTTCCCCTTCTCGACCAGCCGGTTCAGCACGCCGAGCAGCTTCCGGATGTCCTCGAAGTGCAGGCCCGTCGTCGGCTCGTCCAGGATGTACAGCGTACGCCCGGTGTCGCGCTTCGCCAGCTCCCGGGAGAGTTTTGTGCGCTGCGCCTCGCCGCCGGAGAACGTTGTCGCCGACTGGCCGAGCGAGATGTACGAAAGCCCCACGTCGATCAGCGTGTCGAGGATCTTGCGGATCTTCGGGTGGTTCGCGAACAGCTCGCGCGCCTCCGCGATCGTCATGTCGAGGACGTCCCGGATCGACTTCCCGCGGTAGAAGACGGTCAGCGTGTTCTCGTTGTAGCGGTTCCCGCGGCAGACCGAGCACGGCACGTAGACGTCGGCGAGGAAGTGCATCTGCACCAGCACGCTGCCCGCGCCCTGGCACGCCTCGCACCGCCCACCCTTCACGTTGAACGAGAACCGCCCCGGCTTGTAGCCGCGCGCCCGTGCCTCCGGCAGCTCGGCGAAGAGCTTCCGGATCTCGTCGAACACCTTCGTGTACGTCGCCGGGTTCGAGCGCGGCGTCCGCCCGATGGGGGACTGGTCGATGTCGATGACCTTGTCGATGTGCGAAAGCCCCTCGACCCGGTCGTGATCCCCCGAGTCCTGCTGCGAACTGTGGAGCTGCCGCGCGACCGCGGGGTAGAGCGTCTGCTCGATCAGCGACGACTTCCCCGCGCCGGAGACGCCGGTGATGCAGGTCAGGACGCCGAGGGGGAACGCGACGTCGATGTCCTTCAGGTTGTTCGCCCGCGCGCCGCGGATCCGGAGCATCTTTCCGTTGCCGCGACGCCGCTCCGCCGGGATCTCGATCTTCTTCCGCCCCGACAGGTACTTCCCGGTCAGCGTACCGGCGCGGTTCAGCTGCTTCGGCGTCCCGGTGAAGACGACCTCGCCGCCCTTCTTCCCGGCCCCGGGGCCGAACTCCACGACGTGGTCCGCCCGGGCGATCGTCTCCTCGTCGTGCTCGACGACGACGAGCGTGTTCCCGATGTCGCGCAGGTGCTCGAGCGTCGCCAGCAGCCGCCGGTTGTCCCGCTGGTGCAGGCCGATCGACGGTTCGTCGAGGACGTAGAGGACGCCGGTCAGCTCGCTGCCGACCTGGGACGCGAGGCGGATCCGCTGGGCCTCGCCGCCGGAGAGCGTCGGCCCGGACCGATCGAGCGTCAGGTACGACAGCCCGACGTCGTTCAGGAAGCGCAGCCGGTTCCGGATCTCCTTCAGGATCTCCTCGCCGATGACGGCGTGGCTGCCCTCGAGCCGGATGTTCGTGAAGAACCCGACCGCGTCCACGACGGACAGGGCCGAGACCTCCGAGATGCCGTGCCCGTCGACCAGCACCGAGATCGACTCCGGCCGGAGCCGCCGACCCGCGCACGTGGGGCACGGCAGGTTCGTCATGAACTTCTGGTAGTGGGCGCGGGCCCGGCTGCTCGTCGTGTCGCGGAAGCGGCGCTGGATGCCGGGGATCAGCCCCTCGTAGGCCGTGCGGTAGCTCCCCTTGAACTTCCCTTCCTTCAGCGGGACTTCGATCTCCTCGCCGCCGCTGCCGTGGAAGATCAGGTCCCGCTTCCTCTTCGCCAGCTTGCCGAACGGCCGGTCGAGCGCGATGTCGAAGTGCTCGCAGAGGATCTTCGTGAACCGCGCTCCCCAGGTCGTCGTGCCGAGGTCGAAGCGGTTTTTCCACGGGATGACGGCGCCCTCGCGGATCGTCAGGTTCTCGTCCGGGACGAGTTTCACCGGGTCGATCTCGAGGCGCGTCCCGATCCCGTTGCAGTCCGGGCACATGCCCAGCGGCGAGTTGAACGAGAAGAGCTGCGGCTCCAGTTCGGGGAACGAGATCCCGCACGGCACGCAGATCCGCCGGTCGGAGAACGCCTTCTCGTCGCCGTCCTCCCACGCCACGATCACGCGGCCCTTGCCGACGTGCAGCGCCGCCTCGACGGAGTCCTGGATCCGCGCCCGCGACTCCGCCCGCACCGCCAGCCGGTCGACCACGACCTCGATGTAGTGTTTGAACGTCTTCTTGAGCGGGATCGGCTCGGACAGGTCGCGGACCACCCCGTCGACGCGGACGCGGACGAAGCCCTGCCCGCGCGCGGCCTCGAAGACCTCCTTGTGCTCGCCCTTCCGGTTCTCGATGATCGGCGCGAGCAGCAGGAAGCGCCGCCGCTCCTCGTTCGAAAGAAGCTCCCGGACGATCGTGTCCGGCGTCCCCACCTCCACCGGCCCGCCGCACTGGTAGCAGCGCTGCTCGCCGACCCGCGCCCAGAGCAGCCGGAAGTAGTCGTAGATCTCGGTAATCGTCCCGACGGTCGACCGCGGGTTCTTCGAGGCCGCCTTCTGCTCGATGGAGATCGTGGGGGAGAGGCCGCGGATCCAGTCGTAGCGCGGCTTCTCCATCTGCCCGAGGAACTGGCGGGCGTAGGCGGAGAGCGACTCCACGTAGCGCCGCTGGCCTTCGGCGTAGATCGTGTCGAACGCGAGCGAGGACTTCCCGGATCCGGAGACGCCGCAGAACACGGTCAGCGTCCGCTTCGGGATCTCGAGATAGACGTCGCGGAGGTTGTGCTCGCACGCGCCCTTGATGGTGATGGTGTCGAGGGTGGAGGGCATGAAGCCGCCCATGGTACCGCCGGGCACGGTCCGGACGTCGGATTCGCGTGAGGCACGCCGTGACGGTATGGGAGCCATGGGCGCGACGCTGCTGTGCCTGAGAAGGGCGACGGTGCCGGTGAAGGTGCCCCGAGCGGTGACGCCGGCGCCGAAGTGAGTCTCACGGCAGGTGCCAGGGGATGGCGCGGATCCCCTCTCGGAGGCTGCAAGGCTCCTCCACCGGACAGGCCAGGGCACCCCGGGCCGATGGCCCCATCGCCTCGAGCCACCGGGCGAGTCCGGCCGCGTGAGAGGGCCTCGGCGTCGCGGTGGACTTCACTTCGATGCCGTAGACGATCCCGTCCTGCTCCATCACCAGGTCGACCTCCTGTCCGCCGATGGACTGCCAGTAGAAGAGGTCCGGCCGCACACCGCGCTGTCTGCACGCCTTGACCCACTCGGTGATCACCGCCGTCTCCACGAGAGTTCCCCAGGTTGGTCCCTGACGGATCGCGTCGGAGGAGTGAAGTCCAAGCAGGAACGTCGCGAGCCCGGGATCCAAGAGGATCACCTTCGGGCTCCGCCGGATCCGCTTGCCCAGGTTCCGGTGGTAGGGCGGGAGGAGGTGGACGACGCCGCTGGCCTCGAGAACGGACATCCAGCGCTTGATGGTCGGCCCCGTCACGCCGAGTTCACGGCCGAGGCGGGACATGTTGAGGATCCGGCCGGTCTGAGCGGCGACGAGGAACGTGAATCGACGGAACGCGCCGAGATCGGTGACGTTCGCGAGGTCGCGCACGTCCCGTTCGAGGTACGTCTGGAGGTAGCTCGAGAACCAGAACTGTCGGTCGACATTCGGGTTCAGGCAGGGCTCGGGAAACCCGCCCCGCAGCAGCCAGTCCATCAGGGAAGGCGCCCCGGTCTCGTCGCGGCCGTCTCCGTCGAACACGCCCCGCAGGAGATCGGAGAGGCTCTCGGAGGCAGCTTCCGCCTGACACTCTCCGGTGGAGAGAGGGTCCAGGTGGAAGACCGCCGTTCGGCCGGCCAGGGTCTGGCTCACGCCCTGCATGAGCCCGAAGCTCTGCGACCCGGTGAGGAGCCAGTCCCCTGGCGTACGCTCCTCGTCGATCCGCTCCTTCACGTAGTGGAGCAGTTCCGGGGCGGCCTGGATTTCGTCCAGGATGACCGGCGGACCGTTCTCTCTCAGGAACGAGACGGGGTCCGCTTCAGCCCGGGCCCGAACCTCCGGTCGCTCCAGGGAGACGTACCGGTGGGATCCCCCGTACTCCTCGCAGAGGAGGGTCGTCTTCCCGGACTGCCGCGCCCCGGTGACCAGGACCGCGGGAAACGTATCGCGGGCGCGCTCGATCGCGGCCGTCAGTCGGCGGGGGACGTAGTCCATGGTCCAAGGGTACGCTGGATTCCGTTCCGTGCAAATCTAATATGTGATATTAGATCTGCACGGAGCCTGGCCCGTCCCGGGTCACCGATCCACCACGACCGTGGCGGATGCCGCTTTCCGGAGATCGATCCGGTCCGGGTCGACGGTCTTCCCCGACGCGCCGAGGACCCGGTACATGCCCGGGAGCAGGCCGCCGAAGACGCCGGCGGGGCCGGCGGACAGGTCCCCGAGCTTCCAGCCGGACGGCCGGGCGCCGCCCAGGCGCTTCACCCGTCCGGTTCCGACACTCTCCCAGCCCTCGAGGGCCAGCCGTTGCAGGCGAAGGCTGCTCGCGTCGTCGGACCGGACCACGATGCGCCCAGCGCCGTGCTCAAGCACCGGGACCGTGACCTCGTGAGTCTCCGATCCTCCCCGGCCTTCGTCCCGGATCACTCCTCCCTCCACCGGGTAGGCGAGGACCCGGAACGTGTCGCCCGAGATCTCCGAGCGCGTGAACAGGAAGCGTGACACCGGGTTGCGGACGGTCGACCGTGCGATCTCCGTCCAGCGATCCCCGGTCCGGCCGTAGAGCACGAGGACGCCGGAGAACGGGCGCCCGAACGCGCAAGTCACCTTTCGGCTCAGCACGAGGTTCACCGCCAGTTCCACCGGGCCGCCGCCCTGCAAGTCGACCGGGATCCAGTCGGTCGTTACGAACCAGGGGCCGCTGACCCGGACCTCCATCGCGGTGGCCGGTGAAGCTCCGTCTTCCCTGCCTTGAGGCCGGCGGCATTGCCGGCACTCCGAGGCTTTGGGACAATCCGGCCATGCGAGATACGCGGGAGACGAGCTGGACGCTCATCCAGGGTGCGGTCGCAGGCATCGACGAGAGTCGGGATGAACTTGCCCGCCGGTATCGTCCGGTGGTCATGGCCTACCTGAGGACAAGGTGGCGGGGATCACTCCTGATCGATGAGGCTGAAGACGCCGCTCAGGAGGTTCTCCTCGACCTCCTCCGTCCCGATGGCGCTCTTTCACGGTTGGATCCGCGGCGGGCGGGGGGCTTTCGATCCTACTTCTACGGCGTCATCCGCAATGTGGCACTGCGCTTTGAGGAACGCCGCCGCCGGCGGCGAGAGTCACCACGGGGGAGTGGGTCCCGGTTCGATCTGTCGGCTGCAGAGGAGACGACCGTCTCGGAGGCTTTCGATCGGGCGTGGGCCGCCTCCGTCCTCGATCAGGCAGCCCGGATTCATGTCGCAACGGCGAGGGAGACGGGGCCAGACGCGGCGCGGCGCGTGGAGCTTCTCAGGCTGAAATTTGCCGAGGGACTTCCGATCCGCGAGATCGCCGGACTGTGGGGCGAGGAACCCGAGAGAGTTCACCGTGAGTACGCGAAGGCGCGCCGAGAGTTCAAGCGTGCGCTCTTCGAAGTCGTCGGCTCTCTGCAACCCGACCGGCCTGAGAAGGTCGAGGAGGAGTGCGCCCGGCTTCTGGACTTTTTTCGCTAGTGCCCAGCGAAATCGTCTCCGGGCCGGGACCTGCCATGGTGAAGGAGGTTGCGTCATGGTCGATGAGCCGCAGGGTCGCAAGGTCGGAAACGAGGCGATCGACGCCGGGCTGAGGCAGGCATTTCAAAAGGGCGAGACAGGCCGGAGTGTCTTGGCACGTCTTGAGTCGAAGGGCGGACCCGTTCCCAGGGTCGTACTGACAACGGCTGATGTCGATGTGGAGCCGATCGTCAGGCCGGGCGCCCGCGGCGAGGGAACCGGCGGAGGCCGGTACGAGGTCGCGGGGGAGATCGCACGCGGAGGAGTCGGCGTCGTGCTCAAGGGGCGCGATGTGGACCTTGGCCGGGAAGTCGCCGTGAAGGTCCTCCTTGAAAGGCATGAGTCCAACGCCGAGATCGTGCAGCGCTTCGTCGAGGAGGCCATGATCGGGGGGCAGCTCCAGCACCCAGGAGTCGTTCCCGTTCACGAGCTGGGCATCACGGCAGACGGCAGGCCCTTCATCGCCATGAAGCTGGTGAAGGGGCGCACCCTCGCGGAGATCCTGACGGAACCGGCAGAGATGCCGGCGGACCTCACGGACCTCCTCGGAGTCTTCGAGAGAGTCTGCCAGACGTTGGCCTACGCGCACTCCCGCAAGGTCGTCCACCGCGACCTGAAGCCGTCCAACGTCATGGTCGGCTCCTTCGGGGAGGTCCAGGTTCTGGACTGGGGGCTTGCGAAGGTGCTCCGGCGGGGGGGAGTCGAGGACGAGCGTCGTGCCACAAGGTCCCGGAGCGGGGTGAGCGTTGTCGAGACGGTGCGGTCCGGTCGGTCGGGCTCGGACTCCGTGACAGGATCCGTTATGGGTACACCCGAGTACATGGCCCCGGAGCAGGCCGAGGGACGAGTGGAGGACATCGACGAGAGAACTGACGTCTTCGCCCTCGGCGCAGTGCTCTGCGAGATCCTGACGGGGCAGCCGCCCTACTGCGGCAAGGATCGACCGGCGATCCTCGATGCCCGGGAGTGCCGCCAGGCCGACGCACATGCGCGTCTCGACGCCTGCGGTGCCGACTCCGAACTCGTCGCCCTCGCGAAGCACTGTCTCCGGGAAGAGCGCGATGTGCGCCCGCGAAGCGCACTCGCCGTCTCCCGCGAGGTCGCCGCCCACCTCGCCGGTATCCGGCAGCGGGTGAGGGACGCGGAACTGGCCGCGGCGGAGGCCGGCGTCAGGATTCAGGAGGAGCGGAAGGCTCGCCGCGTGACTCTTGCTCTCTCCGCCGCCGTGATCTTCGTCATCCTCTTGGGCTCGGGGGGATGGATCTGGCAGGAGGGCGACCGCCACCGACGTGTGGAGGAGGCGGCCGAGACGGTCAACGCGGCGCTCGTCGAGGCGGCACGGCTTCGCGGCGAGGCGAAACGGGCGCCTGTCGATGACCCCTCCGAGTGGGGCGACGTTCGGGCTGAAGCTGAACGCATCCTGTCTCTGGTGCAGGCGAGCTCCGCGCCGCCCGAGGTTCGGGCCCGGGCGGAGGCGTTCCTCG
>JBDLIY010000055.1:0-13535 GCA_039714635.1 Planctomycetota bacterium | reverse complement strand
TGGCCGCGGCCCGTCGTGTAGGCCTGGTAGATGCCGCTCTGCCCGCAGATCAGCGCGCCGGTGGGGAAGTCCGGCCCCGGCAGGATCTCCATGAGCTCCGGAACCGTCATCTCCGGGTTCCGGACCATGGCCGTGATGGCGGCCGCCATCTCCCGCAGGTTGTGGGGCGGGATGGAGGACGCCATGCCGACGGCGATGCCGGACGAGCCGTTGACGAGGAGGTTCGGGAACCGGCCCGGCAGGACCGTCGGCTCCTGCTGGGTGCCGTCGTAGTTGTCGACGAAGTCGACGGTGTCCTTGTCGAGGTCCTCGAGCAGGTCGGCCGCGGGGCCGCCGAGGCGCGCCTCCGTGTACCGCATCGCGGCCGGCGGGTCGCCGTCCACCGATCCGAAGTTGCCCTGGGGGTCGACGAGGGGGTAGCGCAGCGAGAAGTCCTGGCCCATCCGCACGAGTGTCGGGTAGACGACCTGCTCGCCGTGGGGGTGGTAGTTACCGGACGTGTCACCGGCGATCTTGGCGCACTTCCGGTGCTTGCCCCCGGGCCGCAGCCCGAGCTCGTTCATGGCGATCAGGATGCGTCGCTGGGACGGCTTCAGGCCGTCGCGGACGTCGGGCAGCGCCCGGCTCACGATGACGCTCATCGCGTACTTCAGGTACGAGTCTTTCATCTCGTCCTGAATGAGGAGCGGGCGGATGTTCTCGCCTTCCGGCGGAGTCGTCATAAAGCGGTTTCCCAAAAAGAGTTGAGATCCGGACGGGAAGACCCCGATTCTACGCGATTCCGGGGTGTTTCGTCAACGATTGCGGGGAGGGTCGAGGCGGTTCAGAGCGGCCCGGATCCGGGCGACGAACTCCTCCGTGCCGGGCGGCTCGGGAGGGACGAGCGCGAGGGCGTCTTCGAAGGCCAGCCGGGCCCCTCTCGGACGGCCTTCGGCGGCGAGGGCGTGGCCCATCAGTTCCAGCAGGGCGGCCTCCACCAGGGGCGGCAGCGGGAAGCCCCCCGTGCCGCGAAAGACCTCGTCCACCGTGTAGCGCGCGGCACGCGCCATGTCCAGCGCGAGGTAGCCCCGCGCGAGCATCGTCATCGCCTGGATCCAGGAGAAGGGATCGAGCTCCGTGTTCCCGGCCGTGTCGTACCAGGTGTTCATCTCGAGCCAGATCCTGCGATGCCGCTCGGGTCCCTGCTCCAGGTGCAGGTGGAACAGGCGCTCATGCTCCCAGGCGGCATCCTCGAGGCGCCCCTGCTCCTGGAACCACTGCACACGCTTCTCGGTCGCCATTCTCCGCCCGTCCCGGATCTGGGACGGGATCGTCGCCGCCGCCGCGATGCCGAGCGCGCCGAGCAGGCCGAAGAAGAACAGCATCAGCGAAGCGATCCGCCGCCGGTAGAGCCGCCGCTCCTCCTCGTCGAAGAGGAACCGGCGGACGAACTCGATCCGGCTGCCGAGGGAGAAGTGGCGCCAGCCCTTGTTCTCCCGGATGTCGCCCAGCTGCATCCCGATCCGCGTGAGCGCCCGGACGAACGGGTGGTCGTCGCCTTCTTCCGCGCCGTGGCCGCGGACGCGGCCGATGGAGAGCGCGCCGTAGACGTCCGCCTGCTGTTCGAACCGGCGCGAGATGAACCCCATCAGCAGTCCGAACCAGAAGAGGAGGATCCCGATCATGAACGCGAGCAGGGCCAGGTCCGACTCCCCGAGGAGCCACGCGAGCTGGCGCTGAAACGCGGTGACGAGGAGGAACACGAACAGCATCTGGCCGAGGATGAAGAAGAAGAACTTCAGGAGGTGGTTGTGCTTCGCGTGACCGACCTCGTGGGCGAAGACCGCCTCCACCTCGTCCGGCTCGAGTTCCGTGAGGAGCGCGTCCGTCATCAGCACGTAGCGGAACGGCGCCGCGATGCCGATGACGGCGGCGTTCAGGACGTTCCCGCCGGTGGGCCAGACGAGGAGGTCCCGGGCCCGGAAACCCTCCCGCCCGGAGAACTCCATCAGGCGGTCGCGCAGCGGCCCCTCCGGCATCGGCTCGAGCTTCCAGAGCCACCGCATCACGAATGGCATGAGGCAGTAGAGAGCGAACAGCAGCAGCCCGACCGTGATCCAGGAGACGTACGCGTAGCTCTCGGCGGCGATCTTCGCTTCGGCGACCCACTCCACGCCGTTCGCCGACCCCGTGGTGACCAGGTCGCGGCCCAGCAGGAAGACCAGGATCGGGGTCACGGGCAACAGGAACTGGCGCGACTGGAAGACGACGAACTCACGGCGCGAGAAGTCGTGGAGGTCCAGCGCGTGCTCCGCGGACCAGGAGACGTGGAAGGAGACGTAGAGGAGGATCACCAGCGGCAGCAGCGTGACGATCTCGTCGACGAGGATCCAGTCCCCGATGCCGAGCGAGTTGACGACCGCCGGCCAGCGCGCCGCATACACGAGGACGCCGTAGCCGATCACGATCAGGAGGCGCTGCCGGGCTTCCGCCTGCAGGAGGGGGCCGGGGGACCGGGACTCGTCGGCGAGCGTCCGCCGGACGGCGCGGCGCGTCAGGTAAAGGCCCGTTCCGCTCGTCAGGAGGAAGACGAGGAGTGAGAGCGCGAGATCGGGGTCGGTTCCGCCGCCGCCGAACTTCTCCAGGCCGGAGAGCCCGACCATCAGTGCGATGAGAATGGAGAGAAGGGGGAACATCGTCGCGGGGATGTTGCCCCCGGACCCCGGGTCCGCCCAAGTTTTCCGTCGAGCGGGGGGAAGTAGTGGAACGCCGTTTCCCGATTGGGCGATACTGACGGACTCGACCAACTTGCGGAGAAGGCCGATGCGAAACGGGTTGATCCTCACCTTCCTCGTCCTGGCGGCGGTCGTGGCGTCCGCGCAGGGGACCTCGCCCACACCGTGGGAGAACTCGCAGTACCGCGTGAAGGCCACCGTGCCGGCGGGCTGGACGTCGACGCTCAAGGAGCCGAAGGCGCGCGGCAGCTGGATCGAACTGGGCGCCTTCGCCGAGAGCCGCTCCGAGGGGAAGATGAGCCTCTCCGTCCAGGCCTCCCGTTTCCGGGACGCGGACGAGATGATCCGGTGGCAGCGCGAGCAGTTCGAGAAGGACGCCGGCCTCGCGGTCCTCCGCGACGAGGTCCGTCCCGGCAGCCGGACGCGGCCGAAGGGCGTGCTCTTCGAGTACACCTACCAGCACGGCGGCAAGCCGCGCCACGCGGTCGCCGTCTACTGGCTCCATCGCGATCGCCGCTACCGGGTCTACGCGGCGGTGCGCGAAGTCGGCTGGAAGACGATCGCCGGCGACGTCCGCGCCTTCGTGAAGAGCGTCGGTTTCACTTCCCGCGCCTACGCGAAGTCGCCCCAGAACTTCACCGACGAGCCCATGAACTTCCGCCTCTACTATCCGGAGGGCTGGACGATCAAGCTGCCCGTGAGCGGGCCGCGCGTGATGTTCACCTCCGAGAAGCAGGGCGTCCGCGTCTGGGTCTACGCCGACGAATCGGCGGGGACTCTGAAGAAGGACTGGGGCCTCCTCCTCTCCGGCCTGGAAGAGGGGGACGCGAAGGTCCTCACGAAGAAGAACCCGGAGCGCCACCCCGATCTCGGCGTGGAGGTCGGCATCGTGGAGTACACGAAGCAGAAGGGGACGGCGCTGGTCCGGTACCGCGAGTCGTGCCTCACGCACCGGGGGCGCTTCTACCGCATCGTGCTGGCGGCGGCGAGCACGGCGTTCAAGTCCGGCCTGTCCGACTACGAGCGGATGGTGAAGTCCATCTCGTTCATGAAATGAGCGAGCCGGGCTCCCGGAATCACCACGGGGCGACCATCGTCGAGGTCTTCCCGATGCGGCTTGGCGGCGAGACCCTGACGGATGTGACGCTCCGTCCCGAGGTGGAGGACGGCTTCCCCGACCCGAAGCCGGACGACGCGCTCCACCTGCCGGACGGCGTGGAGCTGGTCGTCTGGGCCGCCCCGAAGATCGCCCACCCGAAGGGCTCGCTGCAGTTCAACGTCCAGTTCCAGGCCGAGGCGCTCACGGACGTGGAACTGGAAGAGGGAATGGTCGTTTCGCTCGAGTCGCGCTGAGCGCCCAATCTGCTATTCGGGGTCAGACCCCGATTAGCAGATTCCCCCGGAATTGCGAGCGGCCCGGCTTGCGCCGGACCGCTCATGGGGCTCCTACCTCACTCGCCGGGACCCGGCCCGAAGGCCGGGCGTGACGAATGATGGTGTAGGAGGAGTTGGGTCGATCCTGTGTTTCGTTTCCTTTTCGCGGGGCTCGCCGCGAGCCGAACCCGACTCTCCCATGAGCAAGGGGTGTACCGAGAGGTGTGTGCGGACGCCAAAACGCCTAACTTGCGTCGCAGTATGAGGATCGGGCGCCGGGGAATCCGCCGTGGTCGAGCGGGTGTCGCGCGGATTGGACGTCGGCGTGGTGGGGGATGGACGATCTGCAAATCGGGGTCTGACCCCGATTTGCAGGTGGGCTAGTCCTGGACCGGGGCGCCCTTCAGCCAGCTGTCGATCATGTCGGGGCCGTCGGAGATGCAGCGCATCAGCGAGCCGACCGCGAGGAGGTTGTCCGGGCCGAGCGTGCGCAACTCGTCGACCTTCGGGCCGCCCTCGCCCGTCCAGAGGGCGCACGTCGTCATCACCAGCAGGCGGGTGTCGCCCTCGAGGTCGGCGCCGTCGTTCTTCCAGTGGGCCCGGAGTTCGTCCGTCGGCCCCTCGGCCGCCATGAGCTCACCGAGGCCCGCCTGGCCGAGAAGGACCTTGCACACCGCCGCCTTCTGGGAATCGTCCGTGAACATCGCGCCGCTCCTTCGATGGGAAAGTCGAGCGCACGAGGCTAGAAGCCGGGCCGGCGGGCGGCAAGATCAAGTCGGGGGTGACCGCTCGTGCCTCGCCCCGGAAGTTCCGGTCCACACCAAGAGAGATGCAGAGGCCCTCGACTGTATGGGAACTTCCGGGGCGAGGCACTACTCCGCCTTCACCTCGAGCAACTCCCGCGCGATCCGGCGGTAGTCCTTCGCGCCGCGCGACGCCGCGAACGCCATCACCGCCGGCTCGTGGGCCAGGGGCGCCTTCATCAGGTTCGCGTCCGTGCGGATCGGCGTCAGGAGACGGCCGGCGAAACTCTCCTCCATCCTCGCGAGGCACTCCATCGAGGACTTCACCCGGCGGTCGATCTTCATCGGCAGCATCCAGACCTCGAGGTCGTGGCGCATCCGCGACGAAAGAACGTGGAACGTCTTCGAAAGATCGTCCACCGCCTTGATGGAATAGAACTGCGTCTCCATCGGGACGATCGCGCCGGTCGAGGCGACGAGCGCGTTGATCGTGATCGTGGAGAGGTTCGGCGGGCAGTCGAAGAGGACGAAGTCGTAGCGGTCGAGGATGGGCTCCAGTTTCGTCAGGAGGATCCGCTCGCGCATGATCATCTCCCGCAGGAGCACGTCCGCCGAGGCGAGGCGAATGTCCGCGGGGATCAGGTCCAGGCCCTCGTGCTTCGTCGCGACGATCGACTCCGCCGCGGTCGTCTCGTCGTTCACGAGGAGGTCGTGCGACGTCCGGCCGAACGACTCCGGGTCGAGGCCGAACGAGACCGTGAGGCTCGCCTGCGCGTCGAGGTCGATGAGGAGAACGCGACGGCCCTCGAGCACCAGCGCGGCGGCGAGGTTGAACGCCGTCGTCGTCTTGCCGACCCCGCCCTTCTGGTTGACGACGGAGAAGCGCTTGCGGATGCGACGCCCTGTCATCTCCAGTGCCTTGCGGACATCCTCGGAAGAGAAGATCCGCTCGTTCCTGTGATTCCGGTCCGGGGAGAGCGTGCCCTCGTCCTCCCAGCGGAGAACCTGATCACGGGGCACGCCGACGATCTGTGCCACCCGGTTGGGGGAGAAAGTGCTCTTCATGCTCGGCGCTCCGTCGAGTTCCCACGTGGGGGTCTGCACTTCATGCAGTTGCCGGCGGCCGCGAGACGCCGCAGCGGTATCGCACACGGTCGGGCCGGGATACGCAGGCCCCGTCCGACCACTGGCTGCAGCGGGTACAGACACCGGTTCCCACGAAGATCGTAGGGCGGAGGCCGCTCGATGTCAACGACGACACCACAGGTGTGGGGGGCCTACGACAAAGCACCCCTCGATCTGGGGGGTGCGGAGCAGGGGCGCGGACATCGCGCCCGGAGGAAGGGAGAGGCGGTCCGATCTCCCGCCCCCCGGCGTTGAACCGGACGGGAGCGGGAGATCGAGAGAGCCGTCGACTACCAGCGGTACATGATGCCGAGCTTGAGGCCGCCGTAGTGGAAATCGTCGACGTCTTCGCCGAGGCCGATGGTGTGGGCGTACTCGAGGAAGACCGGGAGGTGCTCCGTGATGTAGTACTGGAGCCCAAAGCCGGCGCGGGCCGCCAGGCCGCCCTCGTCCATGCGGCTGGCGCCGGAGGCGCTGACCCACTCCCAACCGAGACCGCCGAGCAGGTAGGGCTGGAAGGCCTCACCCCGCAGCACGCCGAGGAAGAGCTTGCCTTGCGCCATCAAGGTGTTGATGTCGATGTCCGTGTCGGATCCCTCGAACGACATCCCGCCTTCGTAGACGAGCTCGACGGCGGCGCGGTCCCACATCTGGTAGCCGAGCATCGCCTGGATGCCGGGGCTGCCGGCGCCATCGTCGAGGTCCTCATCGACGCCTTTGAAGTTGTCGAAGGTGCTGCCCGCACCGACGAGTGCCAGGCCGACATACGGCCCCGGGCGAAGGTTTTCCTCGCTTCCCGCGCAGGCGACGCAGGCCATGAGTACGACGACGACCAGAGACAGACGCATCATCGGAGAGATCCCTCCTAAATTGCCCTTGAGAATGGCGTAAGCATAGCGTGACGCCCCTCCCGTGTCGATAACCAGTTGAGCGATATGGTCAGGGAGAATTGGGACCGGCGCGGCGCCCGGATCGGTATGCCACGCCGCCGCGATCCACACTCCACGTACCGGAACTTCCGCATGCCGCAGTAGAGAGCGCCGATCGCCGGGGCCGGTCGCGTCCACCGGCCGCCGTCGGGAGAGCGCCCCGCACCGATGATCACGACCGCCGCGAGGAGGCCCGGGAACCAGCGGCGCGACGGCGCGGAAGACAGGAGACGGACCTCCGTGCGAATTTGCAACACTTTCGGTGTAAGATGTCGGAGAGAGCGTCGGGCTCGCAGGGGCGGAAGAATCTCCGGATCCGGAGGTTGGTTTGGCGAAGCTGATCGTCCTAGAACAGGACCAGAAAACGACTTACAACCTCACCCGTGACGCGACGACGGTGGGGCGGGCGCCGGACTCCCACATCCCGGTGCGCGATCCGCGGGCCTCGCGGAGACACGCCCGGTTCGAGCGGGAGGGGGACGAGTTCTTCCTCGTCGACGAGGGCAGCCAGAACGGCACCCTCGTGAACGGCTCCCACGTCGAGCGCCGCGTCCTGCGCCGGGGAGACCTCGTCGAGATCGGCGGCGTGAGGATCTTCTTCGAGGAAGAAGACGAGAAGAAGCTCGCCCGCGGCGCCTGGGCGGGCACGCGCACCGTCGACATCCAGGCCGTCGTCGATGAGGACGAGGACGAGGGCGCTCTCGTCCGTGAGCGCGACCACCTGCTCCGCCTTCAGCGCGTCATCACCGCGATCAACTCCACCCTCGAACTGGAGGATCTCCTCGGCATCATCGTCGACCACGCGATCGAACTCGCGGAGGCGGAGCGAGGCTTTCTCATTCTCGCCGGGGACGGTGAGATGACCTTCGAGGTGGCCCGCAACTTCGCCCGGGAGGAAGTGGCCGGGCCCGAGATGAACATCAGCCGGACGATCGCCGAGAAGGTGCTCGAGACCGGCGAGCCCGTGCTCGCGGTGAACGCGCTGGAGGACGATCGATTCCGGGAGATCCACTCGATCAGCGCGATCGGTCTGCGAAGCGTGCTCTGCCTGCCGTTCCGCGCGCAGGGCGAGGTGATCGGCGTCCTGTACATCGACAACCGGCTGCAGAAGGGCGTCTTCTCCCACGAGCACCTGCGCATGCTGGAGGCCCTCGCCGGCCAGGCGGCCACCGCGATCCGCCACGCGCACCTGTTCGGCGAACTCTCCGGGCACCGCGAGGATCTGCTCAAGGCGAACCAGCGGATCGAGAAGCTGAACCGCGTGCTCCGGGAGCGCGTCGAGAAACAGCAGATCGAGCTCTCGAGGATCTCGGACGAACTCACGAGCAAGCAGTCGGAGCTGGAGCACCGGTTCGACTACAGCAACATCGTGGGGGACAGCCCCGCCATGGAGACCGTGTTCCGGCGGCTCGACCGGATCATTCCCACCGAGATGCCGGTCCTCGTGCAGGGCCAGTCCGGGACGGGCAAGGAACTCGTCGCGCGCGCGATCCACTACATGGGGCCGCGGAAGAAGAAGAAGTTCGTCACGGAGAACTGCGCGGCGCTGACGGAGACGCTGCTCGAGTCGGAGCTGTTCGGCTACGCGAAGGGCGCGTTCACCGGTGCGACCCGCGACAAGAAGGGCCTGTTCGAGGAGGCCTCCGGCGGGACGCTCTTCCTCGACGAGGTCGGCGAGATGAGCCGCGAGATGCAGAAGAAGCTGCTCCGCGTCCTCCAGGAGAAGGAGATCCGTCCGGTCGGCGGGAAGAAGACGATTTCCGTGGACGTGCGGATCATCTCGGCCTCCAACCGGGACCTCCACACGCTCGTCGGGGAGCACGAATTTCGCGAGGACCTCTTCTACCGTCTGCGCGTTCTGACCGTCGACCTGCCCCCGCTGAAGGAGCGGCGGGAGGACATCCCCATGCTCGTCGGCCACTTCTTCCAGGAGGCGACGGACCGCGGGGAGGACGTGCCGGAGAAGATCGAGCCGGCCGTCGTCTCGACGATGCAGGCCTACGACTGGCCGGGCAACGTCCGGGAGCTCCAGAACGAGGTGCGGCGGCTCATCGCCCTGTCCGACAGCGTCGTGAGCACGGGAGCCCTCTCGGAGACGATCCGTCGGGGCCGCGACGCGGTCGAGCCCGTGGAGGACGGCGAGATCCGCCCCCTCGACGAGCAGGTGCGCGCCCTGGAAGTGCGGGAGATCCGCCGCTCTCTCGCCGCGACGAACGGCAACAAGACCCGCGCCGCCGAACTCCTGGGCATCTCCCGCTTCACGCTGCAGCGCAAGCTGGACAAGTACGAGCTGGACTGACGGTTCGTCTCCTCCATACGGAGTCAGGGCAAAACGCGCACATCCGGGCGAGCACGTCCACTTCCGAAGGCGGCTGGGGCAGCTCTGCGCGTTTGCCCGGACTCCTTCCGGGGACGCGGGGGCTATAATCCATTCTGGTGTGTTCCATTCTGGATCTTCCTCGCGAGGCGGATCCGACGGAGAGATTCCATGCGGACCGTTCGGTTGATCGCGGTCGTCGTATTCGCGGCCCTGCTTTCCCCGACCGCCTTCGCGGACGTCGTCCATCTCACGGACGGCGGGACGATCGAAGGCGAGATCGTTTCCGACGACGGGAAGATCGTCGTCGTGAAGACCCGCTTCGGCGAGGTGAAGGTCGACCGCGCCCGCGTGAAGAGCATCGAGAAGAAGAAGACGCCCTCACAGGTCCACGACGAGCGCGTGAAGGCCCTCGCGCCGGACGACGCCGCCGGTCGCTGGGAGCTCGCGCTCTACTGCCGGGAGCACGGGCTCAAGAAGCAGGAGAAGGCGCTCACCGCGGAGGTTCTCGCCCTCGAGCCGCAGCACGACGGCGCGAACGAGTCCGTGGGCAACGTGAAGTGGGACGGTCGCTGGGTCACGCCGGAGGAGAAGAAGGAACTCGAGGCGGACTCCGAGGCGGCGGAGAAGCGCGCGCAGGGACTCGTCCGCTACAAGGATCGGTGGGTGACGCCCGAGGAGAAGGAGAACCTCGAGAAGGGCCTCGTGAAGCACGACGGGAAGTGGATGACCCCGGACGAGGTGAAGATCGCCCAGGGCTACGTGAAGCACAACGGCGAGTGGATCCGGAAGGAGGACCTCGAGCGGCGGCAGATCGTCGACTTCTACGAGGGGATCATGGAGCGCGAGGTGAACGTCGCGCTCACGAAGCACTTCGCCGTCGTCGGAACGTACGAGGAGGCGGAACTCGACCAGATCGCCCAGGCCGCCGAGCAGACGTTCGACCAGTTCGTAGAGATCATGGGGGTGAAGAGCCCGAAGAGCATGTTCCGCGGCTCCGAGGTCGACCGCACGCGCACGCGGATGCACGTCGTCTACTCCAAGCGCGCGATGGAGTACCAGCGCCTCGTGAACGCCCTCGTCAAGCGCTACCCCGAGGACATCACCGAGGCCCGGGCCGCGCTCTATCGCAAGCAGAAGGGCTTCTACCTCGTCTTCCCGTCCTGTGCCGTCATCGGGTACCAGATGCCGAACACCTTCGAGCAGGTGCAGGCGTCCGTCATCCACAAGACGAGCCACGTGATGCTGATGAAGTACCGCTACCGCGCCGGCTTCTTCCCGTGGTGGCTGATCGAGGGGCTCGGCACCTACCAGGAGATCGCGGCGCTCGGGCACTGCGACACCTACTGCATCACCGAGGGTGGCTACGCCGTGCAGGAGGGGGAGACCTCCAACAAGTGGGCGGGCATGGCGCGCTGGAAGGAGGTCGTGAAGCAGCAGGTGAACGGCCTGTCGGACAAGAGCTTCCGCAAGCTGGCGCGCAGCGGCCTGAACGAGCTCGACTTCCGCGACCTGGCGAAGTGCTGGTCGTTCGTGGAGTGGTGCGTGAGCCGACACAAGGTGGAGTTCCGGAAGCTGGTCGCCAACCTCAAGAAGAAGCAGAAGTTCGAGAAGGCGATGGAGAACGCGTTCGGCAAGGCCCACGAGCATGTCGAGAAGGAGTGGCGCGACTACGTGAGGAGCACCTACTGACGTGAGGTCCGCCGCCGCCCCGGTTCTGGTTCTGATCGCCGCGCTCGCCGCGGTGGCGCCCGCTCCCGCCCGCGGGGACCGGCCGGTCTTCTTCGACGAGCCGGATCCCGTCACCCGGAGCGTCCTCGACTCGGCGTTGGAGGACCTCCGCGGGAACAGCATCACGGATCACACGCGGGGACGCGAGACGCTCCAGGAGATCGGCTACTGGGCCGTCGCGCCCCTCGCCGCCCTCCTCCGCGACGGCAGCTCCATCGAGAAGCGGAACGCCGCCCTCGCCCTCGGCGTCATCGGCGACCCGCGGGGGATTCCGCCGTTGACCCGGTCCGCGAAGAACGACCGGCACCAGTACGTGCCCGCGTTCTGCTCGCTCCAGCTCGGGCGCTTCGGCGATCCGTCGACGCTGCCCGCGCTCGAGCAGATGCTCAAGGACCACAGCCGCGAGGACCGCCGCGTCGGCGCCGTGCTCTCCGTCGCGAAGATCCGCGACGCGGAGAGCTTCGATCTCCTCGTCAAGGTGGCGCGGACCGATCCCGGGGAGCGGACCCGCCGGACGGCGCTGTTCTGCCTGGGCTTCTTCCGCGACCGCGCGCTGGTGAAGGAGGACGGGAAGCTCGTCCCGATCCCCATCCTCGCGAAGGCGCTCCGCTCCTCGAACGAGCGCCTCCGGCGCGCGGCCCTGCTCGCGATCGCGCTGCTCGGCCACCGGGACCTCCGGCCTCTCTACGAGAAGGCCGCGCGGTCCGGAGAAGGGGACCCGACGATCCGCAGCATCGGCCTCCTGACCCTCGCCCGGTTCCCGGACCGCGATGTGACCGTCCTTCTGCTGAAGGCGCTGGTCGACCATCGCAGCCCGGAGACCGTGCGGGTGACGGCGGCGTTGCTGCTGATGGACCGGAAGCACGCCGAGGCGCGCGACCGGCTGCTCAAGCTGGTGCCCCCCGACTACAAGCTCCGGGCCGCCGTGACCCTGGCGCTCTCCAACTTCGAGGACCCGGAGGTCGTCGAGGTCATCCTCGCGCGCCTCGGGGACCACAAGGACCAGGTCCGGGTCGCCGCGGCGATCGCGATCTCGCGCTTCACGAAGGAAGAGCACAGGAGGCGCGCGATCGAGCGGATCACCGCGATCCTCCGCATGGGCGGGCTGGACGAAGATGTGCGCTTCAACCTGAAGCGCTCGCGACGGGTCCTCCAGGGCGAGGAACCGCCCGGGGAGTTCCAGTACCTGGGAAACCGGAACTACGTCGAGGACATGACGAAGGACGTCGAAGAGAAGCTCCTCGATCTCGTCAACAAGGAGGCCCGGGACGTGCTCGGCATCGAGGGGCTGACGCCGCTGCGGGCGACGGCCGTGAAGGACCGCTTCCGCGTGGACGACTCCCGGTCCGAACTTCGGGACCTGATGGCCCATCTCGACCATCACCCGTACTTCGAACCGGACGACATCCCGGAACCGAAGCTCGTGATCACCCCGACGCTCGTGGACCCGACCGGCGAGGTGCCGGAGAGGCGCGTCGACCCCGCGGGCGAGGGGCCGGAGAAGAAGGAGGAAGAGTCGCATGGCGGCAAATGAAGACCTCCTCTTCGTGGAACTCGCCCTGAAGCGGGAGCTCGTCACCCAGGAGGAAGTGGACGAGATCCTCGCCGTGAAGGAGAAGCTCGCCGAGATGGGCCTCGCCGACTCGGTGGCGGACCTGATGGTGAAGAAGGGCGTCCTCTCCGAGTCCGACGCGGAGGCGGTCCGCGCGAAGGTGAGCCCGAAGGGCGGCCGCCAGCAGATCAAGGGTTACCGCCTCCTGGAGCGGCTCGGGCGCGGTGGGATGGGCTCCGTCTACAAGGCCGTGCAGCTCTCGATGGACCGGACCGTGGCGCTCAAGGTGCTGAAGCCGTCGCTCGTGGAGGACGACCAGTCCACTTCGCGGCTGCGGCGGGAAGCGCAGCTCGTCGGCCAGCTCCGTCATCCGAACATCGTCCAGGGCCTCGATTTCGGCGTCTCCAACGGTTTCCACTACTTCGCGATGGAGTACGTGGACGGGGAGAGCGTCAGGCAGATCCTCGGGCGCGACAAGCGGATGAAGGAGGCGGACGCGCTCCGCGTCGTCACCGACGTCGCGAAGGCGCTGGAGCACGCGCACCAGGAGGGCGTGGTCCACCGCGACGTGAAGCCGGGCAACATCCTCGTCGCCCGCGACGGCGCCTCGATGCTCGCGGACTACGGCCTGGCGAAGGGCCCGCTCGAGGACGCGGAGCTGACGCGGAGCGGCGTCACCGTCGGCACCCCGCAGTACATCTCGCCGGAGCAGGCGCAGGGCCCGAAGGACGTCGACATCCGGACGGACGTCTACTCCCTCGGCGCGACGCTCTACCACATGCTGACGGGCCGGCCGCCCTACGAGGGCGAGACGCTGGCGCACCTGATCCAGCAGGTGCTCTACGAGGAGTACGCGCCGGTGCGCGCGCTGCGGCGGGACATCTCCCCGGACGTCGCGTACCTCGTCGCGAAGATGATGGCGAGGAAGCCGTCGCACCGGTACCAGAGTCCGAAGGCGCTCCTGAAGGACCTGAAGGCGATCGAGGACGGCCGCTCGATCATCCCCGCGGGCTGGGCGGGGAGCATCGAGGCGCTGGCGGTCCGGCGGCG
>JBDLIY010000054.1:0-13561 GCA_039714635.1 Planctomycetota bacterium | reverse complement strand
ACCCCGCCCGCATGTTGAACGAGGTCTTCGGCAGCATCAGCGTGTCGCGGTACTTGTCCTTCTTGCCCATCAGTGACTCCAGTGGATCCCGGCCAGGCGCCGAGAGATACGACGTCTCACCGCTTCCCGCGAAGAAGTTATCAGCCGTCCGCGAGCAGTGAGGGGAAGTACCCCTCCGGTGCCCCGAAACCAAGCAGTTCGAGCACGGTGGCGGCCACGTTCGCGAGTCCGGCGTCATCTCGCTCCGCGAGTGCTGTCTCGCCACGTGGATCGAACAGAATGAACGGGACCGGGTTCAGCGTGTGGCTCGTTTTGGCCTTCCGACGGCCGGCCTCGTCCGTGGCGAAGCCGCCCGTCTTCCGGTCCCGCATGTACATTTCATCGGCGTTTCCGTGGTCCGCGGTCACCAGCGCCACGCCGTCCATCTCCCGGATCGCGTCGAGCAGGCGGGCCAGGCAGGCGTCCACCGTCTCGACGGCCTCGATCGCCGCCTCGAACACCCCCGTGTGCCCCACCATGTCGCCGTTCGCGTAGTTGACGCGGACGAAGTCGTACTTCCCGGTCCGCATCTCCCCGAGGACCGCGTCCGTGACCTCCACCGCCTTCATCCGCGGCCGCTGCTCGAACGGCACGCGGTCGCTCTCGATCTCCACGTACGTCTCCAGGTCGGAACTCCGCCGCGCGGTGGTGACGCCGCCCTCCTCCGTCCACTCCGGCGCGACATCGGAGAAGCGCCCCGACTCCGGGTCGTAGAGACCGGAGCGGTTCCCGTTCCAGAAGTAGGTCACGTGGCCGTACTTCTGTGTCTCGGCGGCGGCCAGCTGGCGGAGCCCGTTCGTCGCGAGGTACTCCCCCAGCGTCCGGTCGATCGCCGGCGGCGTAACGAGGTATCGCGCGGGCAGATGCAGGTCGCCGTCGTACTCCATCATCCCGGCGTAGAGAACGTCCGGGTGCCGCTCGCGGTCGAACTCGTCGAACCCCTCGTCGTCGAAGGCACGGCTGATCTCGATGGCCCGGTCGCCGCGGAAGTTGAAGAAGACGACCGCGTCGCCGTCCTCGATGGTCGCGACCGGCGTCCCGTCCCCGTCCGCGATCACGAAGGCGGGCAGGAACTGGTCCCCGACGCCCGGTACCTCCTCGCGGATCGTCTCGATGGCGCTCCGGCAGTCCGCGAACTTCCGCGCGTCGCCGAGCACGTGGGCGCGCCAGCCCCGTTCGACGATCGACCAGTCCGCCTCGTACCGGTCCATCGTGACGAGCATCCGCCCCCCGCCGGAAGCGATCGCGTACCGGCGGCCGTCCGTGCGGTCGAACTCCCCGAGGACCGACTCGAGAGCGTCCACGTACTCGAGCGCCGTCGTCTCCCCCACGTCGCGGCCGTCGAGCAGCGGGTGGACGAAGAGGCGCGTGACGCCCGACTCCGCCGCCTCCCGGATCATGGCGAGCAGGTGGTCGATGTGGCTGTGGACGTTCCCGTCCGAGAGGAGGCCGATCAGGTGGAGCGCATTCGCGCCGACGCAGTCCTTCCAGGTGGCGCCGTCGAAGATCGAGCCGTCGCGGATCGCGTTGTCGACGAGCTTCGCGCCCTGGTCGAAGACGCGGCCGCAGCCGAGGGCGTTGTGGCCGACCTCGCTGTTCCCCATGTCCTGGTCGCTCGGCATGCCCACCGCGGTGCCATGGGCCTTCAGGGTGAGGTTCGGTGATTCCGCGAGCAGGCGGTCGAGCGTCGGCGTGCGGGCCAGCGCCACGGCGTCACCCTCGTCGCCGGGGCCCAGGCCGACGCCGTCCATCACCACGAGAAGAACCGGGCCGGAGCGCTTCTCGCGGTCCGGCCGGGAGACGAGCCTGAGATCGTCCGCCATCGTCTTCCTCCGTCCATCCGGGGATCGAGCCCGCCAATGTGCCCTGTGGGCCGGGGCGTGCCACGAAGATTCCCGCACGGCGGTTCGTAGTCCGAGATGGTCACGCCCCGGGCGGGCCCGTGCGGTACGATACGCTCAATGATGAGAGGAAACGGGACGGGAGGACGGTTCATGACGGCCCGATGGCTCTCCGCCGCGGTCCTGGCTCTGCTGCTGGCCGCCGGTTCGGCCCTCGCCGCCGGCGACGGCACCACGGTCGTCGTGCTGCGCGGCACGCTCGACGCGGACCTCGCGGACCGGGCCGCGCGCGACATCACGCGCGCCGTCGAGGACGGGGCCGAGACGATCGTCATCGAGTTCGAGGTGACGGGAGCCCCCGCGTCCGGCCTGCCGCTGGCCGGCGTCGTGGCGCGGATCTCCCGCGACGTCCGCACCGTCGGCATCGCCCGCGGCCGCGTTCCCGGGAGCGCGCTGGCGGCGCTGTTCGAGTGCGACCCCGTCTACGCCACCGAGGGCGCCCGCCTCGGCGCGATCCCCCGGCGCGGCCCGATCTACGACCGCATCGCCGCGACGGTGCGCGAGAGGAAGCTGGACACGTCCGCCCTCCGGGAGTTCCTGCCCTCCGCGGAAGGCGAAGTCGGCATGACGTCGGCGAGGGCGAAGGAACTCGGCATCGTCGACATGATCGTGGCCGACCGCGGGGAGACGCTCGAGCACCTCGGCGTCGATCCGGGCACGGTCGAGGCGAAGGAGCCCGAGGTCGCGAGGGGACGCCGCCGGGTCACGGGCGAGTTCCGCCGGCCGTACCTCGTCACCTTCGAGGGCGCCATCGACGACACGCGCGCCACGTCGGTGAAGCGCCGCGTGGAGATCGCGCTCGAGGCCGGGGCCGACCTCCTCATCTTCGAGGTCGATTCGCCGGGCGGGCTGGTCAGCGCCTCCCTCGACATCGGGAACTACGTCCACGATCTCGACACGCCGACGATCATGCTGGTGCTCGAGCAGGCCATGTCGGGCGCGGCCCTCGTCTCCCTGGCGGGCGACGAGATCGTGATGAGCGCCTCGGGCGAGCTCGGGGACTGCCAGCCGATCGCGATCAAGGCCGACGGCTACGAGGTCATCGGCGAGAAGATCCAGTCCCCGCTGCGCGCCACCTTCCGCAAGTACGCGGAGTCGAACGGGTACTCCACGGCGCTGGCGGAATCGATGATCACGCAGGAGATGCAGGTCGACCGCGTGACCTACGCCGACGGCTCCGTCTTCTACCTGAGGCCCGACGAACAGGCGCGCCACGTCGCCGAGCACGGCGCGATCATCGACCGAGAGACCGTGGTGAAGAAGGACCAGCTCCTCACGATGATCGGCCGCGAGGCGCAGGAACTCGGGTTCACCGGCGAGCTGGTCGAGGACCGCGCCGCGCTGCTGGCGCGCTTCGGCCTGACCGAGGCCGACCTGACGATCCTGGAGGAGACGTGGGCGGAGGAGACGTCCCGCTTCCTCATGGGCATCAAGTTCCTGCTCTTCATCGTCGGGATCCTCGCGCTCTACATGGAGATCAAGGCGCCCGGCTTCGGCGTGCCCGGCGCGATCGCGATCGTCTGCTTCGCGCTGTTCTTCTCGGCCTCCTCGATCGCGGGGATCGCCACCGAGCTGGAGATCATCCTCTTCCTGCTGGGAGTCGGCCTGCTGGCGGTGGAAGTGTTCGTCATCCCGGGCTTCGGAATCCCCGGCGTCGCCGGCGCGGGCCTGATCGTGGTGAGCCTCTACATGGCGTCGATGACCTACGGACTGCCCTCGTCGAGCCGGCCCTGGGAGGGCGACGCGCTCCTGAGCTGGACGCTGAGTTTCGGCGGCTCCCTCCTGGCCTGCTTCGTCGGCATGCTGCTCATCGCCCGCTTCTTCCCGGGTACGCCGATCGGGAAGCGGATGATCCTCGCCCCCGAGGGCGACCCGGGCGAGCAGGGGCTGACGGGGAGCGGCAGCATCCACGGGCTCGAGGCGGCGGCGATCGTCGGCGAAACCGGCACGGCGATCACCGACCTCCGGCCGGCCGGCCGGATCGACGTGAACGGAGAGCCCTGGGACGCCGTCACCGAGGGGGACTGGATCGAGGACGGCTCGAAGATCCTCGTCATCGAGGCGAGCGCCAACCGGATCGTCGTGAAGGAGATCGAAGCTTGAGCTATGCAATTCCCATCGGGCTGCTCACGCTCTCGTTCGCCCTGGCGATCATCGAGGTCTTCATTCCCTCTTTCGGGGCGCTGGCGATCATGTCGCTCTCTTCTCTCGTCGGGGCGATCTGGTTCGGGTTCCAGGAGGGCCCGGTTCTGGGCTGGACCCTCGCGGGCACGGCGGCCGTCGGCATGCCGACGCTGCTGGTGATGTCGTTCAAGATCTTCCCGAAGACGAAGCTCGGGAAGCACATGATCCTCTCCGCTCCCGAGAGCCACCCGGAGCCGGCCACGCGCAGCGACCGGACCGATCTCGTGGGCAAAGAGGGCGTCGCGCGCTCGGCGCTCCGGCCGAGCGGCACGGCGGAATTCGACGGGGAGCGGCTGGACGTCGTGACCCGGGGTGAACTGGTGGACACAGGGACCCGGATCCGGATCATCGAGAACCGGGGCAATCGCATCGTGGTGCGGGCGGTCGATTCGCCGCCCTCGGAAGCTGAAACGGAACAGGAGAGACTCCGATGACCTCGGTACTGGCTCTGACCCTTCTGGCGGAAGCCCCTGTCATCCAGTGGGTACTGCTCGGCGTCCTCGGGATCGTCCTGCTGCTCCTCGGAGTGGCGGTGATCGCGTACTTCGGGCTCTGGCTCCAGGCGTACCTGGCGGGGGCGCGCATCTCCCTCTTCCAGATCATCGCCATGCGCCTGAGGAAGGTGAACCCCGGCGTCATCGTGCGCTGCCGGATCATGGGCGTGCAGGCGGACATCCCGCTGGACACCAAGCCCCTCGAAGCCCACTACCTGGCCGGCGGAAACGTGATGAACGTCGTCCGCGCCCTCATCGCCGCGGACCGGGCCGACCTCGGCCTCGAGTTCCGCGTCGCGACGGGGATCGACCTCGCGGGCCGGAACGTCCTCGAAGCGGTCCAGACCTGCGTCAACCCGAAGGTGATCGACTGTCCCGACCCGCGCAAGGGCCGGGACACGCTCGACGCGGTGGCGAAGGACGGCATCCAGCTCCGCGCCAAGGCGCGCGTGACGGTGAAGACCCACCTGGCCCGCCTCATCGGTGGCGCCACGGAGGAGACGATCATCGCCCGCGTCGGCGAGGGCGTCGTCTCCGCCATCGGCTCCTCGGCCAGCCACAAGAAGGTCCTCGAGAACCCGGACGTCATCTCGAAGGCGGTCCTCGGCAAGGGCCTCGACTCGGGCTCGGCGTTCGAGATCGTCTCGATCGACATCGCGGACGTGGACGTCGGCGAGAACATCGGCGCCCGTCTGCAGGCCGACCAGGCCGAGGCCGACAAGCGCGTCGCCCAGGCGAAGGCCGAGGAGCGCCGCGCGATGGCCGTCGCCCTCGAGCAGGAGATGACGGCGCAGATCCAGGAGAACCGGGCCAAGGTCGTCCTGGCGGAGGCCGAGATCCCGAAGGCGATCTCCCAGGCGTTCCGCGAAGGCAACCTCGGCATCATGGACTACTACCGTCTGAAGAACATCCAGGCGGACACGCAGATGCGCAGTTCGGTGGCCGAGGACGTGGCGGAGTCCGAGGACCTCCCGGGGCCGGGAGCCTGATCGATGAAGGGTCTGCTCGCCGACACCGACTTTCTCCAGCTCGTGATCACGGTCATCGTGCTCGTGCTGATCGCCGTCTCGACCTGGGTCCGCAAGTCATTCGAGAGGATGCAGCAGCGCGACGGCGCGAAACCCGTCGACGTCGGCAAGGCCGTGCGCGAGCAGCTGGACAAGTACATGCGGGCGGCGGGCCAGCTCCCCCCGGAGCGGCCCGCTCCGTCCCCCGCACCCCACCCCGTACCCGGGGATCAGGCGGAGCCCGCTCCGACGCCGGTGCCAACCCGGGAAGCCATCCGCGACCGGCCCTCCCTGGAGCCTCTGCCGGCGATGGTCGTCCCCGAGAGACCGAAGCGCCGGCGGCTGACGCCCACGCCGACCGTGGTGAAGCGGGTCCACCGGCTGTCGAAGTTCAGCCCCCAGGACGTGAAGAGGGCCGTGGTGCAGGCGGAGCTTCTCGGTCCGCCGATGGCGTTGAGGAAGGACTACCGGCTGTTCTGAGAGGTTGTGGGTCCTACTCGAACAGCCAGCGGAGGCGCCGTCGGTCCCGCTCGATGCTGCGGGACATCGTGCGCAGTGTGAAGTCGAGGCCGGTGCGGCAGTCCTCGACGTGCGCCCTCCAGGAACTCCTCAGATTGCTGTACTCCCCCCGCCCGCTCTTCGGCGGCGGATCCTCCTCGGAGAGCAGGACGACACCCTCCGGCGTCTGCTCCCGGGCGGCGGACTGCGTGCTGGAGCACCCGGCCGCGGCCGCCAGCGCGAGGATGAGGATCAAGGCCTTCATGGGCGTGAGCATACCATCCATCGGTGCCCTCTCCCAAGACACGATTCACAGCACACGATCAGCCCGGCCGGTGGCCATAGAGCGGTCGTACGGAGTCCGCGCCGAAGCGGTTCGCTCCCCGCCGACCCGGCACGAAGAGCAGCTCCACCACGACCCAGAGCATCGGGATCGGCGCCAGCGCCAGCGCCCAGAAGCCGTACGGGACGCCCACCATCACGAGCAGGACCCCCACCGCACCGAGCGCGAGCGGCGGCAGGAGGAACCAGAAGAGGAAAGCCCCGGACCGGTCGCGGTCGTGGCATCGTTTCACGAGGATCGCCGAGAGAGGCCACACCAGGAACAGGCCGAATGTGAACGCAGCCAGGGTCACGAGCATGCCCGGGTTCTCACCGCCCCCGAAGTGAAAGGCGGCGGCCCCGAGCGCGGCGAGCATGAGGATCGGCAGGAGTCCGCGAAGCCACCACCCGGTCACCCCGATCCGGCCCTCCAGGGAGAGCAGCGTCTGGGCGAGGGGTGGACGCTTCACGGGAACGACGTCGACCGGCGAAGTGTCCGCCGCGGGGGCCACGGGCTCCTCCCGGCGGCTCACCTCCTCGAGGCGGCCGTCCGACATCCGCAGGATCCGGTCCGCCTTCGCCGCCAGCTCCTCGTCATGCGTCACGAGCAGCATCGCCTGACCGCGCCGCTCCCGGAGGGACCAGAGCGCGTCCTGCACGCCGACACTCGTCGCCGGGTCCAGGTTTCCGGTCGGTTCGTCGCAGAGGAGCACGGCCGGTTCGTTCACGAGGGCACGCGCGATCGCGACTCGCTGACGCTCCCCGCCGGACAGCTGCGAGGGCCGGTGTCTCAGCCGCTCCCCGAGCCCCAGCTCCACGAGCACCTCGCGGGCGCGGTGCCGAAGGCCCGCGCGGTCTTCGGCGGCGTGCATCATCCCGGGGAGGATGGTGTTCTCCAGCGCCGTGAGTTCCGGAATGAGGTGATAGAACTGGAAGACGAATCCGAACATCCGGTTGCGCCACTCGGCGCGGAGGTCCGGCGGCAGCGCGGAGAGCTCCGTCCCGGCGCAGACGACCTCGCCCTCGTCCGGCGTGTCGAGCAGACCGAGGACGTGGAGGAGCGTGGACTTCCCCACACCGCTGGCCCCCACGACGGCGACCGCCTCCCCGGGCATCAGCGTGAGATCGAGGTTCGAGAGGACGGGCAGCTCCTGCGAACCCATCCGATAGATCTTCCCGATCCCCCGGGCGACGAGCAGCGGTTCACTCATAGCGCAGGGACTCCACCGGATCGAGACTCCCCGCCTTGAGGGCGGGCAGGATCGCGCCCACGAGGGCGACGATCATCGCCATCGCGGTGACCGCCACGATCTCTTCGGCGCTCACGCGCGTGGGGATGTCGCGGAACAGGTAGATGTGCGCGGGGAACGGATCCCACCCGAACATCCGGTTCACCTGGTCGCGGATCCAGTTGATGTGCTGCACGGTCAGGAGCCCGAGCCCCATCCCCGCCAGCGACCCGATCACGCCGATGAAGAAGCCGTTGAACACGAAGATCTGGAGCATCCCCAGTGTCGTGCCGCCGAGGGCCTTCAGGATCCCGATGTCCCGCGTCTTCATCGTCACGATCATGGAGAGGATCGAGAAGATCATGAAGCCCGTCACGATGAACGCCATGCCGGCGATAATCGCGATGAGCCCCTTCTCGTTTTCCACCGCGTTGAGGAACACCCGGCGACGGTCCTCCCAGGTCTGGACGCGGAACGGCGCGCCGATGCCCCGCCAGGGCTCGCCCGTCGTCGACGTCGCGGCGTAGATCTCCCTCGCCCTCCGTCGCAGGATCCGCTTGATCTCGTCGGCCCGGCCGTAGTCGGTCAGGTGGATCCGGATCTCCTCCGGGTCCCAGACGATCTGGAAGAACTCCCGTGCGGCGGCCCGGTCCAGGAAGGCGATGTGGGCGTCCAGCTCGCGGTTTCCGGACTCGTAGATGCCCGTGACGCAGAAGTCCTGCTGCTTGGCGCTGTACTCCTTGTCGCCCGGCGCCTTCTCCATCGTCGTCAGGTAGACGCGGTCGTAGGCGTAGACGGTCTCGCCCCGGATCTCGCGCTCCGGCATCGGACGCCGCACGCCCAGGAGTTCCGCCAGGGGCCGCCCCAGGATCACACCCGGCTTGTCGCTCCACCGTGGGTTGATCACGACGAACGGCCGCTCGGGGTCCGGCGTGGAGATCTCGTACTCCGTCCGGTCCCGGCTCCGTCCCGCCGCGCCGAACGGCCGGAAGCGGAGGTAGTCCTGGAACTGGCTGACCTCGGCCTCGCGCCGGCCGTCGATCCCCCGGACCATCGCGCCGTCCATCTGTGCGCGCCGGGGTTTTGCGCCCGGTGACACCGGCGGCGGGATCTCCGCGACGAGGCTGAAACTGCGGAGGTGCGGAGAGGCGGCCTCGATGCCCTCCGTCTCGAGCAGCACCTCCTCCCACTTCTCGAAGTCGCTCTCGTAGTAGACGTTGATGATGAGGTCGGAGAGCGTCCCGCGGAGCGTCGCCTTCAGCTGCGACTGGAACCCGTTCATGATCGCCAGGATCACGATGAGGGCCATCACGCCGAGCATCATGCAGACGACCGGAATCAGGTTGATCGGCCGCGATCGAAAGTAACGGAAGCTCAGGAACAGCTTGTACATGGGAATTCCCGCGAATGGCTCCGGCCCGAAGGATAGCCGCCCTCCAGGCGGGGCCCACCAAAGTTACGGCCCGGCCGTCACCTGCGCATCACGTCCCGGTCCGCGAAGAGTCTCGATTTGCCTTCAGCGGCCCTCTCGGCGAACCCGATCTGGAAGGGATGACGGATCCGCAGTCCCCGAACGACGCGCCCTTCCCCGACGCGGTCGGAGAGGCCCCCGGTGCCGCCGAGGCCTCCGACCTCGTCGGGCGATTCCTCAAGGCCCTGAAGGGCTACCGGCTCTACCTGCCGAACAACCAGGTCCTCGTGGGTTTCATCGACAGCTTCCGGGAGGGTCTCGCCGTCTTCCTCGAGCGGTACGGGGACCTCTGCCTCCACGTCTCCCAGTTCCGCATCACCTGGGACGGGGCGACCGTCTACGACAACACCGTGAAGGAGGAGAGCCTGGCGTTCCGGTTCTTCATTCACGGCGTCCGCGAGATCACGTTCCACGAGGGCGTCCCGGAAGAGGAGGTCGTGGACTTCCTCCGGATCATCCACCGGGCGTTCGACGCCAAGACGACCGTGGACGATCTGTTGACGCTTCTCTGGGAGCGAGAGTTCCGCTCCGTCACCTTCATCGTCCTCGAGGACTTCTTCGAGGAGGGCGACCAGGCCGAGTTCGACGACTTCCTGGCCCGATCCCAGGTCAGCGCGGACAACCTGTCCGCCACGCCGCAGATCGCCACGCGACCCGTGCTGGAGAAGGCGAACGCCGCCGGGGACGATGACGCGCCGGGCCCGTTGCCGTCCGTGGAGTTGACGGACGACGAACGGGAGCGCCTCGCGCTCTGGGTCGAGGAGGAGAAGAAGCGCGACCTCCCCCGCTCGCTGATGTCGATCGTCCTCGAGATCCTCGCCGACGTCCCCGATCCCGCCGACTCCATCGAGATCCTCGGAGTGCTGAACCGGTTGCTCGACACGCTCTTCGAGGAGGACCGGATCCACGAGGCGGTGAACGTCTACCGTGAGCTGCGCCGCCTCGGCCGCGAAGGCGGCGAGGCCTTCTCGTCCGCCGTCGAGCAGTCGCTCGCCCGCCTGGACGCGAGCCGGCTCGTGCGCGCGGTCGTCGCCTGCATCGGCAAGAACCGCATCGAGGAGCCCACGGACCTCGTGGAGTTCCTCGCCGATCGTGGCGCCGCCGCGGTTCCCGTCCTGCTGGACCTCCTTCCGGACCCCGAACTCTCCGACGCCGCCGTCCTCGTCCTGCGCGAACTCGCCGACGACCACCTCCCCGCCGTCCTCGCGGGCCTCTCCGACCCCCGACCGGCCTGCATCGTCCCGATTCTCCGCCTGGTCGGCGAGCGCGGGGACATCCGTTCCCTCAATCGCCTGCGAAAGGTTCTCGCGAGCGAGGACGTGATCCTCCGCCGGGAGGCGGTTCGCGCGATCGCCGCCCTGCGCAGCCCGGCCTCGGTGTCCATCCTGACCGAGATCCTCGCCGACCCCGCTCCCGAGGTTCGCGTGGCCGCGATCCGGGCTCTCGCGGGTCTGCCTCCGGACCGCACCCGCGACCCGCTCCTCGCATTCTCCCGGCGCCGCGACTTCGGCCGGAGGACCTACCTCGAGAAGAAGGAGGTTTTCCTCGCCCTGGGTCGGCTGCGGGATCCCGGCATCGAGACCTGGCTCATCGGCGTGCTGAAGAAGCGTTCGTTCTTCCGCCGCGACGAACG
The DNA here is from genome assembly GCA_039714635.1 of Planctomycetota bacterium. Lineage (GTDB taxonomy): Bacteria > Planctomycetota > JAJSAM01 > JAJSAM01 > JAJSAM01 > JBDLIY01. Next base: position 2,784 of record JBDLIY010000054.1, on the reverse strand, counting down.
CGACGAGTTGCGCGCGTGCGCCGTCGCCGCTCTCGCCGTCATGGGCACGGACGCGGCGATCCGGGCCGTACGGGCCCGCGCGAACGACAAGTCGCCGAAGGTGCGACAGGCCGTCGCCCAGGCGGTCAGGGAGTAACTCAGCGGCCCGGCGCCGCCTCGATCAGCAGCCCGTCGATGCGCTCGTGGAGCGCGCCGGTGTCTCCCGCCAGGCTGCGCATCCGCTGATCGAAAGTCTCGCGAAGGCGATCCAGTTCCACCCCCGCCTCCTCCAGGTCGCGGAGTCGGCGCTCGGCGTCGTCCGGACTCTCCTCCAGGGAAGCGAGGATCTCCGCGAGTTCCCGGCTCGCCGCGGCGTCCCCCAGGAGACCGGAGAGTTCGTCCAGTCGCCGGTCCAGGGACTCGAGGATCGGGCCGGAATCCGGCGCCGCCGGTGGATCGCCCCGCAGCGCCTCGGCGACAAAGACGCCCCCGCCCAGGAGCAGGAGCGTGACGCAGGCCACGATGAGCGCCCTCGGGATCCCGCGGCGCGGCCGGCCGGCGCGGCAGTCGAGGCAGAGGATCCGGCCGTCCCCCGCGAGCGCCTCCCCCGTGTCGACGCGGTACACGGGAACGGAGACGTGGCAGCGGTCGCAGAAGTACAGTTCGACGCGATTCTCGGGGCGCGAATCCTCACCCCCGCCGCACGCGGCGCAGAGCACGACGCCGTAGATCTCGGAGGCGCGGCCCTCGGCCAGGTCTTTGGCGCTCACGGGCGCGTTGCAGGCCTCGCAGACGCGCTCCGCGCCATCCGTGGGATCATCCCGCCGCCGGGAGCGGTTCGCACCCAGAGGCGGCGGTATGTCCTGGCTGCCGTAGTAGAAGAGATCCACCGGAGACAAGCCTCCCGGGAGAGGGGAAGCAAAACCCCTGCCGCACGGCTCCTGCGCGGCAGACCGGCCATCCTGCCGGTCGAACGTCACCGTGGCGTTACGCCTGTCCTCCCGCGGCGACAGCGATTCCGCTTGCCGTCCCCCCACCTTTGAGTACGTTTCCTCCATGGGAACGGTTCAGGGAATTTTCGTCTTCCTTCTCGCCGGGCTCGTCGCGGCGGGGTGTTCCGGCCGGAGCGTCGAGTTCGAGGAGAGCCCCGAGGTGCGTCGTCCGGAGGTCAACCCGGTGGACGACGAAGGGCGGGAAACGCCGCTGGCGAAGGGCTTTGTGGCGGATGGAGCCGCTCACGTGCTGCACCGGGCCGGCTGCCCGAAGGTGTTGGACATCGCGCCGGCGGACCGGCTCTTCTTCGCTTCGCCCTACCCCGCGCTGAACGAGGGCCACTCGCCCTGTGAGTACTGCGAACCGCTGAAGGGCTGGAAGTAGCTACTTCAGGTCGATGTCCATCTCGACCAGGATTTCGGCGTCCAGGCCGCCCCCCTGGCCCGCCATGCCGAAGTCCAGGTCCACGTCCATCGCGATCTTCACGAGGCGGCCGAGTCCCACGTCGAAGAAGGCCACGCCCTTGATCCCGAAGTCGCACTTCAGATCCTTGACGAGAGGCCCCAGCGCCTCCTCGACGCCCTCGAGGCCGCCCTTCATCGAGATGGCCATGCAATCCCGGTCCCGGAAGCGCTTGAAGCCCTCGACGCGGTACTCCACGACGAAGGCGCCACCTGACAGGGCCATCGGCTGGCCGGGCATCTTCGCCCTGTCCAGCGGAACCCGCGCCGACCAGGTGTCGCCCACGCGGATGTAGTGGTCCGGCATCTCTCCGAAGCCGCCGTTCAGCAACTCCTGCATGCCATCGCCCGTGGCGCCGCCCACGGGATTCCCGAACGCGTCCACCTTCGTGATGACGGTCTTGCCGGCCATCTCCCCGAAGGCGTCGGATGGGTTCACGGGAAGCCGGACAGGCTTCCCGCCCACGCGGAAGTCCAGGTCCAGGTCGAAATCGCCCGTCGTCACCGCGAGGTCGGCGTTGTTCTCGCCGTCGACCTTCAGGACCTGCACCGACAAGCCGCCGAGCATCTCGATCCGGGCGTCGAAGTCCCCGGACTGGAGGAACGGAACGCCGGCGCCCTCACCCTCGATCTTCGCCCGGCAATTGAGCCCGTAGTGCAGGCTCTCGCCGGGCACGTAGCTCTGCGTGAGGAGGTAGGCGTCGTTCCGGCCGGTGTCCAGGCCACTCATCATCTCGTCGATGCGGTCGGAACCGCTCAGGAGGAACGCCGCCGCGCCGGTACCGGCCAGGAGCAGCAGTACGAAGACGGCCAGCAGCCCCTTCGTCCCGGCGCCGGAGCGCGTCTCGTGCAGGAGCAGCGGCCCGGAGACCACGTCCGGATGCGCGTTCACGCCCTCCGGCGCGGACGGCGTGTCCTCCCGCACTTCAGGTTTACGGCAGCGGGCGGCCACGGGGGAGCAGTCGGGGCAGTAGGGCTTGCCGTCGATGACGGAGAGGACGCTCTCCGGAAACGCGCCCATGCACATCCCGCACAGGCCCTTTCCCCGGACCCTCGCGCCGGACGGTGCTTCCGGCCCGGCCGCCGGCGGCTCGAACCTCTCCAACGAGGCCGCGGGCGAAGGGACCTCGTCGAGACCCGGCTCGGCCTCGGCCGTCGCCACCTCGAGCACGTTGAAGCCCACGGGGCGCCCGCACCCTCCACAGTAGTACGTTCCCGACGTCAGTTCGGCGCCGCAATCCTCGCAGTTCATGCTTCGTCCCCCCGGACCGCTCGACCTTCGGGTGTCCGGCCCTCTCGCGATGAGGCCGCGGGAAGACCCGGGTCCCTATCGGCCGGGGAAACGCGGGGA
>JBDLIY010000053.1:0-13589 GCA_039714635.1 Planctomycetota bacterium | reverse complement strand
ACGCCTGTCAGCGTTCTGCCGCGAGGCGTGAAGCTCCTTATGGGTCTAGACCCATAGGCTCATCGCGCCGCTTTCCGGTGCGGTGGCCCGGTTCGCTTCGCGTTCGGGACGCAGAGGTCGCTGGTTCGAGTCCAGTCGCCCCGACCATTCATAAGCGCCCCCGTAGGCCACAGTTACGGCGGAGCGGCTTGGCTCGACGGAGTGGTTCGCAAGTCTCCTTAACCCGGTAACTACCGGATTTCGGTTCTCAAGACCGATGGAGACGGCTCCGATGAGTGTCACCCCCCACCCCTACGATGTAGTCGTTACGTGCCGAATGCGCGCTGTTGCGCGTACCTGCCGCCTCGCGTGGCAGCGCGGCCTCTGCTGCAAGGGAGGCCGACCATGAGACGGCGACGGAAGATTCCGAGCCTGCGACACCACAGGGCATCAGGCCGAGGTGTCGTCACGCTTGGCGGGACTGACATCTACTGCGGGACGTTCGGCACGCAGGTGTGCCAGGACGAGTACGACCGGGTCGTGACGGAGTGGCTGGCGAACGGTCGCCGATTGCCCACGGAGTATGCCCCGGTGATGGGGCTGACGGTGACGGAGGTCCTTCTGCGCTACTGGGACCATGCGGACGAGTACTACCGCAAGGACGGACAGCCGAGCCCGGAGTGGTTCCACCTGAAGGGGGCACTCAAGCTCGTGCGCCGCCTGTACGGCCCCCGCCCGGTCGAGTCCTTCGGCCCGCTCTCGCTCAAGGCCTGCCAGCTGGCCTTCCTCGAGGCCGGGCAGGCCCGGAAGACGATCAACCAGAACGTCGGCCGGATCAAGCGGGTCTTGAAGTGGGCCGTGGCGGAGGAGCTTGCCCCGCCGGAGGTCTACCACGGGCTGCTCACGGTCGACGGGCTGCGGCGGGGACGATCGCGAGCCAAGGAGACCCAGCCGGTGCGCCCGGCTCCTGAGGAGGCCGTGGAGGCGGTCCTGCCGCACGTCTCCGGTGCGGTGCAGGCCCTGATCCGGCTCCAGCTCCTGACGGGCATGCGGCCCGGCGAGGTGGTCATCATGAGGGGCCAGGACATCGACCGCAGCGAGGAGACCTGGCTGTACCACCCGAGCCGCCACAAGACACAGCACCACGGGCACGAGCGGCCCATCTACATCGGGCCGCAGGCCCAGGAGGTCATCCGCCCGTTCCTCGAGACGGCGGGAGACGGCTATCTGTTCAGTCCCCGGGCGGCGGAGGAGGCGCGGAACGCCCGCCGGAAGCTCGCGCGGAAGACGCCGATGACGCCGTCGCAGCGTGCGAGGAAGCGGAAGGCGAGCCGGAAGCGCGCGTGGCGCGAGCACTACGACGTGAACAGCTACCGGCGGGCGATCCACCGGGGCTGTGAGAAGGCGGGCGTCGATCGGTGGAACCCTCACCAGCTGCGCCACAACGCCGCGACCCGGCTCCGAAAGGAGTTCGGCATCGAGGCCACCCGGGCGATCCTCGGACATCGTTCGTCGGCCGTGACGGAGATCTACGCGGAACTGGACCAGACTGTCGCTCGGGACGCGATGGCGAAGGCGGGATGAGGAGAAGACTCGGATGGGCAATCGAGCACCGGAGTATGTCCGCGAAGCGTATGCGGAGGTCCGGGAGGCGCTGAAGGCCTTCGCGGCTTTCGCCAGGTGCTGTCACGACATCGTTCCCGCTGCCGAGGAGCGGCGAGGGAGGGAGCTCCTGATCACTGCCGAGCAGACTGCAGGTTACACAGAGCTGCGAACGGCCCTGGTTGACGTGACGACGAGTGCGCGGCGGGCCATCGACTCGCTCAAGCCCTTCATCAGTGCTCTCGATGGCCCGGTCACCGCGTGGGCGGGTCAGAAGGCCGCGAGCCTGGCTGAGGCTGTGGTGAAGACGTGCGAGCACGAGGGAAGGGTCTCGCCGGTTCCGGAGGACCTGGACATCGCCACGGCGGAGGGCAGGAAGCGTCTGCAAGGGAAGATCGTGGTGTACCCGATGGGCCTGAGGGAAGGCCGATCGTCGTTCCTCGATGTGGACCTCGAGGATGCTGCTCTGGAGAAGGAGGGTGCGCAGATCGAGCTACTCCTGCGGCGTGAGAGGGTCCGCGTCGATGGGTTCGCGTTCGGCCTGTGGAGGGTCGAGGGCGATGAGGTGCTCTTCGAGGGGCGCCTGCGCGAGTTGCACGGGATCGGGGAGGCGATGCTGGCACTCCTGATCCGCGCGGATGGACGCAGGGTCACCTATGAGGATCTGGCGGATCGGGTGTGGCTCGAGGACACCACGACCAATCACACGATCCAGCAGGGCAAGGCCCAGCTCCTGAAGGACCTGAGGAAGCTCGGCCACCCGGAGGTGGCGGACGCCATCCGGAGAAAGAGCGGCGGCTACCGCCTCGCCGTCGAGGACCTGCAGCGCGCAATCTGAAGGAAATCTGCGCATCTGATCAGTTCTGATTCCAGTCGGAACTTCGTCTGACGGCCATTGCACAGACTCCACGCAGGTGATGAGACCTGCAAAGGAGGCTGCAATGGTCGTTGACGTTCTGGGTGAGGAAACGCTGACGCTGGCCGAGGCCGCGGAAGTTCTGCCGAGGCTGCGAAGGGGCAGGAAGGTCCACGTCAGTACGCTGTACCGCTGGGTGTCCCGTGGCGTGGGTGGAGTCCGGCTGGAGGCCGTCAAGCTCGGGCGGACCCTCATCACGAGCAGGGAGGCGCTGCAGCGCTTCGCGGAGCGCCGGGGCGTGGCCGACGGCGTGCTCGAGGTCGCCTCGGTTCCACTCTCAAGGAGCGCGGTCCAGGCGGAGCGGGAGGCCGAGCGCCGTGGCCTCTGATCCCTACGACTGGATGGAGCCGTTCGAGGTCCCCGAGGAGGAGCGACCGGAGGAGCCCTACGGCAAGCGGGCGAAACGGTCCATCGCACAGTGCCGGAAGTACGGAGGGGCGCGGAGAAGCTTGAGCGGCAAGGTCTTCGTGTTTCCCTTTCTGTGCGGCAACTGGGCCTGCAAGGAGTGCGGCCCGAGGAATCAGGCCCGGCTCCGATATCGCCTCAGCCAGATCCCGGAGCCGCCCGCGGGCATGCTCACGCTCACCGTGGACCCCAAGGTCCTCGCGGCCAACAGCATCTTCGTGGGAACGGTGGAAGAGCGCGAGTGGTTCAAGGCGGCCTGGTCGCGGCTCCGTCAGCGTCTGCAACGATCTCCGATGGCTCACGCTGACTTCGCCTACTTCTGGACCAAGGAGCTCCACAAGGACGGCCGAATCCATCAGCACGTCCTCCTCTGGGGCTTCGGGGGACGTGGTGGGCGCCTGACCCGTAGCCAGCTTGCGCGGGTCAGGCGGGCCGCCCTGGGGTGTGGCTTCGGCCGCTCTCACTGGGCTCCATCGCGAGGAAGAGGCGAGAGGGCCTGGAAGTACATCACCAAGGCCACGTCGTACATCACGAAGATGCCGACGGACCTGTTCCAGGTGCCGGTCCGCCGGTACGGCGCCAGTCAGGGCCTCCTGCCGAAGCACGAGCCCTCCGGCATGGCCCCCGACGGCAGCGCATGGGACGAGGAATCCCCCATCCAGAATGCGGCCGTGTGGGCCCTGCTGGCCAAGCTCAAGGCGGCCTACGGGGAACCTGGCTGGGAGAACGACCGTAGGCACCCGGAGAACGTGGCGTACTGGATCTTCCGCGATGACCTGTACCGGCCCCGACTGCAGGACGACCGTCCGAACGACGACGACCGTGACGGCGAACCCGAGGCCGCCTGACCCCGCGTCAGGCCGCCCGGGGCGCGCCAGCGCCCCCTATCCTTGTCCCTTATAGAACAAGTCGCCGTTTCGAACGTCCTGAGACCGGCCTCGAAGCCCGAGCGTCCCAGCCCCTTCACCCTCAGCTGAGGGGCTGGGACGCGGCGCCGGTCCGAACGTCGACGCCCGCCCGATGGCAGAACAGACTGCGCCCCGCGAAGCGCGGGCGCAGTCTGTCAGATCGAGGCCTAGCTTGATGGCCCCCGGTCTGGGATGTGAGGGCAAGTAGGCGGCCAGCTGCTATCGCTCGTCCACAAGATGGGGCGGGTACCAGTCGTCCGTGTCGATCGGCTCCATTACTACGGTCAGCCGATGCACGGTGCCCGGGGTGAGGTCTGCCGTTACGCGGGCCGGCGCGTGGCGGGGACAGAATACCTCAAAGGTCCGTCGGCCCGGCTGGAACGGACCCTGTTGGCCCGCAATCCCAGGAGGCAGGTCGGCCCCCTGAATCAGGGCGAATCGGGAACCCTCCACATCCGGACCGATGGAGCCCGGACGCCCACTGCTGCCTGTGCCCATCCAATTGCAGCGGAGGACGACTGGGCCGCTCCCTTGCGAAGACGATGCACGAGTGTGCGCTGCCGGGTGTATCGGCCGCTCCGACTCGTCCACGAGACGGAAGAGTACGAACGTGGACTGGAGGCTGAACTCCCAATCCGTCGTCTCCCCTGCCACGACAGGCCGTAGGGTTGTCCGCCAGTGCTGCCCTCGGCCCCGCTTCTCGTTCGGATGCCGGGCTTCGTAGCAGCCGGCAGGAAGACGGAACTCAGCGATGCCTTTTGTCCCGGGGACGAGTGAGACGTTGGTGACCGTGTCGTCGCCTTCACAGTCCAGCAGCAGGGCCACACGCAAGCCCGTGATTGGCTTGCCGAAAGCGTCAGTGAAGCGAGCCCGGATACGTCCCAAGGCAGACGTCGGCTCGAGCACGACATCGTGAATCCTCGTTTCCCGTTCGGCCCACGGAAGCTGAATGGGGATCTTCACCTTCGCCGGCTCGTAGCCGGGGATCCGCGCGTAGACCGTTGCGGTGGCACTGGGCGTGATCCGACCGGTCAGCATCGCGAAGAGCTGGATGCTGCAGCCCCGGCCAGAGGGGTCCGAACGGTGTCCGAGGGGAGCGCCGCCGAACCAGACTTCCTGGCCGGACGGGTAGTAGAGCGGCTCATAGGGAACGTCCGGTGTCACGTAGTGGAAGCCGGACACTGCAAGAGGCTTCCCCGTGTGCCGATCCACGAGGCGGTAGGCTGTGATGAACGTCGGCCGGACGACGAACCGATGGTGTTCTCCCGGCCTAAGCAGGACGGGCGCAACATCCTTGATGTCCTCCCGAATCATGCCGGGAACCGCCGGAGCGACCTCGTAGTGGCCCTTTCCCAGACCACAGATTTCGAATCGTCCCGCGTCGTCCGTGCGGGCCATTGCGGCATCAACTCCCGGTCCCCAGAAGGCTTCTCTGGGGTCTCCCGCTTTCTTCCTCCGGTATCCGCGCCCGATCGCGAGAACGGGGGCACCGCGCACAGCCTCTCCATCCGCGGTTACGACCTCTCCAGTGAGCGACCCGCCCGCCTGAAGACGCCACGTTGCTTCACGGTTCGGTTCGGCCTTGACGGTCAGACTCCTGTACCTGGGGTGCCGGATCACCAGGACAAGGGTTCTCTCGGACGGGCACTCAATCCGAAATCCGCCGTCCCGTTCGGTGGTCGCTTTTCTCCCGGGTGGAGCCGTGAGTGCATCCTCATCGACATGGAACCAGGAGACACGCGCTCCTTCGGCTGGTCCTCCGTCGGGGGTCAGAACTGTGCCCAACAAGAAAGCTCCGGTCTCAGGCGGCTCCATGGGAGAGGACGGGGTGTCTGGCACGGCACTGGGGTCAATCAGCTCGGGCCCCTCTTGGAGTGGCCGCGGCTCATCCGGCACCGAACCCTCCCTGAGATACGGGACGGAGAGAACCGAGAGAAGGAGCAGGACGGTCAAGAGGAGGATGGCTGGACGCCGCATGACTCTCTATCGGTTGGGAGACGGCGCACAACGAAGTGAATCAAGCCGCGGGAGCGCCGCCAAGTCCCTTGGATGGAGGGCATGCCTACTGACCGTAGATCGCCTTTAGTGTCGCTCTCGCCGCAGTTCGAACTTGTTCGCTATCGTGCTGTAGCAGCTTGTCTACCGCGGATACTGAGGCCTTGGCTGTGCCACCAGCGGAGCGGATTGCGTGTAGCGCCGCGAGTAGGACCTGGTCGTTCTCATCACTGCGAGCGAGTACCAGCGTCAACGCCGGGACGACAATGTTGGCGTCCGTGCCTGTGAATCTACGGAGACCGAACGCCGCGCTCGTCCTGACTTCCTGGTCTGCGTCACCCAACGCAGCGATGAGCGCATTGGTCACCTTGGGACCCTTTCCCTGACTGGAAATCACGTACGCAGCAGACCTGCGCTGCATGAGCTCACCTTCCGCCAGGAGTGTGAGCTGTGCAGCTTGCAGATCTACGCGCTGCCAGCCGCCGGTCTCAAACTCCTCACCGGCGAGATCCACTGCCCCTGTCATCGAGCGGCTCTGCCCCGCCTGCTGGCGGATCGCGGCATCTGGTCGGGGGCCGTCCTTGCCCGACCAGGACGATACGGTTCGGGTCACGACCTCGCCCGCCTGCGTGATCGCGAAGGCTCGAAGACCTGTTTCCTCCCTGTTCTCGGGCCAGGCGTACGCAATCCAGTGCTTCTCCGAGAGATCCGGGTCAACTGCGCCTGGGGGCAATCCTCCGTCGGCTCGCGCCTGGACCCCCTCACCTCCGGCGCCTGGCAGGTAGATCGAGTGGATGTAACCATCGAGAGTCACGGTGCCCTCCGGACCCGTCTTGCCGAAGATCTGACCAAGGAGCGGCGGATTGAGCTTGTGGCTTCCGCCGCGGATTCCCACTGCACCACTCAGTTCGCCGATCGTGCCGAACTCACCGTTGCCATCTCCGTCTTCATCCACGCTGCGCGTGGCCCGGAATTGGGCTTGGGCGAAGAACAGGGTCCTGAGCCGGAGTACGGCCGCGGCCTCGTTTCTTCGGATCAGCGCCGCCCGATCGCGGGCGGAATCGGACTGCCCCTGGCTCTCTTCCGGAGTCGCGGCTGGAGCCGGGGACTCCACTACTTCCGGCTCTGTGCTGGCGACTTCCCGGGAGGAATCAGGTGAGTTCTCCTGATCCTCGGGAGTCAGTGGCGCCGCGGATCGATTTGGGGAGCTGCCCCAAAAGAACACAGCGGTCGCCAACAGCAGGAGCAGGCCCAGCCCAATCGCAATCTTGAACTTCCCGGTCATCAGCAGCCCTCCCTTGACAATGCAAGCCACACCACTGGACACATCCAGCGCGACACGCGATCGTCCGGCGTTGGCAAGCACGGCGAGAACCACCAGACTGCTTCGACCTTCCTGCCCGTACTCCTCCGCGAGGCGCGCATTGAGCGCGCTCAAGCCTCGACGGTGTCGCGCCCGAACGGTCTCGTAGGGGACCCCCATCTGACGGCCAATCTCGTGCAGAGACAGATCGTCCCAATAGCGGAGTAGCACCGTAGTCCGGATCGGCTCCGCAAGGTCGAGTACCGCACGCGCGATCCGCTCCTGCCCCTCGGCTCGCGCCACGAGGTCCTCCGTCGCGGATGCGAACTCACGGCCCTGCGAAGCGGCCTCTCGGGATCTGCGGGCCCCATCGCTCCGCTGGATATCCACGGCGCGGTTCCTGAGGAGCGTTGCCAGCCAGCCCCGCAGCGATCGCACACGTCCCGGAGGATGCGAGAGAGCGCGGACCCAGACGTCGTGCTCGAGGTCCTCTGCTCCATGTGCGTCCCGAACAAGCCTCTGCGCCAGCGAGCGAAGCCAATCACGCTGCTCGAGAAGCAGTTCCGCAGACGCTGGCAGGGGTTTCTCGTCCATCATGCTCACCATTGTAGAGACGTAGCGGCCCTGAGATTGGGCCACGGAACCGGAAACGGATGACTCACCGAGCAGATCGTTAAGGGGCAGGCGAATCAGTGGATGCTCAGAAACGGCGTCGGCGGGGAGTGGCCCCATCGCCTGCAAGTTCCGGGCGGCACGAGGCCGACCGTGGGCGCCCCCAGACCATCTCTGCGCTGGTCGAGTCAGGTTAACTCGGTGGTGCAGCCCTAGGTTCGATGGGCTGTCCATCCTCTGTTGGGAGGAAGGGACATGGACGGCATACCCATGACTGAAACCCGGTAACTACCGAAAACGCCCCCGGCTACCGCGAAAACAAACGAGTTATGACGACAGATTGCGAGGCATTGCGAATTCGCCCCGATGTCGTATAATGCCGTGAGTCAACGACTTGCGGCCATCCCCACGAGCCGCCAGGAGCCGTTTCGGGACGCAGAGGTCGCTGGTTCGAGTCCCCGGCGGCAGATCGACGCCTGTCAGCGTTCTGCCGCGAGGCGTGAAGGTCCTTATGGGTCTAGACCCATAGGCGCACCGCGCGGCTTTCCGGTGCGGTGGCCCGGTTCGCTTCGCGGTCGGGACGCAGAGGTCGCTGGTCGTCGGATCGGCGCGGGGGTCAGGAGAGGTCGTCGTCCTCGTCGTCCCCGAAGATCCCCGCGTTCAGGAACTCCTCCCGCTCCTCATCGACCGGCTTCTCCTCCGGCTTCTCCGCCTCGGCTTCCGCCTCCGGGAAGAGGGGGCCCGACTCGACGGGCGCCGGAGTCTCCTCCCCGAACTCGCCCTCGCGCTCCGGGTCCATGTAGTCCTGGTACGGATCCGCCGCGCGGTCGACCTCGTCCTCCTCGAACACGGAGGAGAAAGGGTCGTCGGCCGATACGGTCCGGACCGGCTCGGCCGGCTCCTCCTCGGCCGGCTCCTCGGCGGGGAGTTCCCCGGCCGGGGGCTCGGCGGGAGGCGGCGCGGGCTCCTCCTCTTCGAACCGCTGATGGACGTCCACGATTTCGGAAAGATTGACGAGGCCCTCGTCCTCCTCCAGCGGCGCGTCGTCCTCGAACGCGGCGAGCTTCGCGCGGGCCGCGGCGAGGTCGTCCACCTGCGCCCGTTCCACCTTCGCGCGCGCTTCGATCTGCTTCGACCGCCGGGCCTCGTTCAGACTGCGGAGGTCGATCTGGGGCGGGGGCTTGATCTCCCAGTCCTCCCCGTCGCGCTGCCGCTTGACGACCAGCTCGTTCTCGTGGATCGCCTCTCCACGGCGCACCTCGACGTAGCCGTGCCAGTCTTCGGCGACCAGGATCTCCATCTCGTCTTCGTCGACGAACGTGCGGCACGTCGCGGTCTCGCGCTTCTCCATCGGGATGCCCCCGAAGCGGAACGCGTACGCCTCCAGGACGGGCTCGAGCGCGAAGGTCGTGCCGTCGAGATCGAGGGTGTCCTCCGAATGGTCCGGCCGGTCGTCCTCGGCCAGGGCGTGCTCGAGGGTGATCCGCGGGTCGTCCCCGGCTCCGAAGGCGATGACGGTGTGCAGGCCGTCGGCGTCGAGGAAGTGGTACTGGCACCGCCGCTCCTTCCGCTGGGCGAGGATGATGACGCCGGCCAGCGTGAGCTCCTGCTGGTAGTAGAGCACGCGGTCCCCGGGAAAGATGTCCAGCGGACCGCGGAACTCGGCTTCGTTCGGCGCTTTCGGTTTCCTCTTGAACAAGGACGGCCTCCGGTCGGAATGTGATTCCGGTTTCCTATCGGCCGGTACGGGCGCATGGCTGATGGAGTTTCTCCGCGGGCCCGGTACACTCCCCGCATGTCCGACGAACCCGCCGGCGGCCGCCTCGCGCGAGAGCGTGTCCTGTTCGTGTCCGACGTCCACCTGACGCCGGCGCTGCCGGACGTGTTTCTTCGGTTCTGTCGCTTTCTCACCGACGAGGCGGCCGGCGCCCGCGCCCTCTACATCCTCGGGGACCTGTTCGACTTCTGGATCGGCCGGCGGCAGGTCCGGCAGGCGCCGTACGCGGAGGTCCTGCGTCGGATCCGGGAACTCTCCGAGGCCGGCACGGACGTCTTTTTCGTCCAGGGCAACCGCGACTACATGCTCGACGCGGGGTTCGCGGCCGCGCACGGGATGAAGCTCCTGCCGGATGTCGCCGAGGTGACCGTCGGCGGAAAGCGGATCGTGGTGACCCACGGCGACCTGCTCGTGACGAAGGATGTCGCGTACCTGAGGATGCGCCGCGTGCTGCGTTCCCGGCCGATGCGGTGGCTCCTTGCGAACCTGCCGCTGTCGCTCGCGCTGCGCATCTCGGGGCGGGTCCAGCGGGCGACGGGGTCGGCCGTGCGGGCGAAGCCGGCCTACGTTCTCGAACCGGACTGGGGCCTGGCCCGCCGCTGGCTTTCGGACGGGGTGCACGCGCTCGTTTTCGGGCACGTCCATCGGGGGGAACACGTTCGCCTCTTCGTCGACGGCCGGCGGGCGGACGTCTTCATCCCGGGCGCGTGGGAGGACCGGCCCGGCTGGGTGGAATGGGATGGTGAGAAGCTGGCGCTGAGGAGCGCGTCGGCGGGCCGTGGGCGGCGGGACGTGACCGGGCGACGGGTCATCGCGATCGACGGACCCTCGGGATCCGGGAAGAGCACCGTGGCGCGCCGCCTCGCGGAGCGGACGGGATTCCGGTTCCTCGACAGCGGGGCCATGTACCGCGCCGCGGCGCTCCTCGCTTCGCGGAAGGGCATCGAGGACGCGGAGCCGGCGCGGCTCGGGGACGTGCTGCGGAATGCGGCGATCGAGCTTTCGGGAGACCGGGTGCTCCTCGACGGGGAGGACGTGAGCGACGAGATCCGGACTCCGGAGATCACGCGGTACGTGTCGGTCGTCGCCGCCGTGCCCGAGGTCCGGGCGGCGATGGTCGAGCGGCAGCGGAGGGTGTTTCCCGGGGAGGACCTCGTCGTGGAGGGGCGCGACATCGGATCGGTCGTCTTCCCCGACGCCGACCTGAAGTTCTACGTGACCGCCGGCGCTAAGGAGCGGGCGCGGCGCCGGGCTCTCCAGACGGACCGCGACGCCGCGGATGTCCTGCGGGAGCAGGAAGAGCGGGACGCCCGGGACATGGGACGCGAGCACTCTCCCCTGATCCTCGCCGAGGGCGCGGTGGTGATCGAAACCGACGGGCTCTCGATCGACGAGGTGGTGGACCGGATCGCTTCCCGGATCGGGGAGGAGGCGTCGTGACCCGCCAGCCGTGGTGGTACCAACTGTGCGTCGAGTCGACGCGGAGCTTTCTGAACTCTCTCTGGGACTTCCGGACCGTGGGGGACCTGAACGTCCCCCTGACGGGCGGCGTGATCGTCGCCTGCACCCACCAGAGCCACCTCGATCCGTGGTTTCTCCAGGCCTGTCTGACCCGCCGGGTTCGCTACGTGGCCCGCAGTACTCTTTTCCGGAACCCGCTGTTCGGCGGTATGCTACGCGGTTTGGGTGCCATTCCGTTCGATCGGGAGGCAACGACCGCCACCGCGATGAAGGACCTCGCGGCGCGGGTGAAGGAAGGCCGCGCGCTGGCCATGTTCCCCGAGGGGACCCGTTCGAAGGACGGGGAGATCGGGAGACTCCGGCCGGGCATCGCCCTCCTGATCCGGCGGTCGAAGGCGCCCGTGGTGCCGGCGGCCGTCGACGGAGCATTCGACTGCTGGCCGCGCCAGAAGAAGTTCTTCCGTCCCGGACGGGTGCGGATCGTCATCGGTGAGCCGATGACGTTCGCGCGAACCGAGGGGCGGGAAGAGGTGCTCGGACGCCTCGGGGAGCGGCTCGTGTCGCTCCGCGACGAGGCCCGGGCGCTGGCGTAACCTTGATTCCAGGGAAGGAAGCAAGGGGTGACGGGCCGGCCGCGGTGATCCTTCCAATGGGGAAGAACCGGCGGGCTCCGTCCGTTGGGACCTTCGCGGGTCCGCGTTTCAGGCTCTCCGTCGTGGAGGCCGCGCGAGCCGGCGGAAAGAAATGGTTGGTATGAAGAAGGCAAGAGATCTCATCCGGAAGTACGAGCTCAAGACGGACGAGCTCGAGAAGACGCTGAATGAGGCCATGACGAGCCCCGAGGGCTCCATCGACACCGTGTACGAGCAGTCGGTGCAGCACTTCGAGGTCGACAGCATCCTCACCGGCACCATCCTCGACGTCATCAACGACGACGTCATCGTGGACATCGGATACAAGTCCGAAGGCATCATCGACATCCACGAATTCTCCGACCCGTCGGCGATCGACCCGGGCGACTCGGTGGACGTGCTCCTCGAGGCGGTCGAGGACGAAACCGGCGCGGTGGTCCTCTCCAAGAAGAAGGCCGACCGCATCCGCGGCTGGGAGAAGATCGTCGCCACGAACGAAGAGGGCGACATCGTCAAGGGCCGCGCGATCCGCAAGATCAAGGGCGGACTGCTCGTGGACATCGGTGTCCCGGTGTTCCTGCCGGCGAGCCAGGTCTCCATCCGTCGCCAGGGCGACATCGCCGAGTGGATCGGCAAGGAGATCGAGGCGAAGATCATCAAGATCGACGAGTCGCGCATGAACATCGTCATCTCCCGTCGCAAGCTCATCGAGGAAGAGCGCGACAAGATGAAGAAGGCGCTGCTCGCCGAGATCAAGGAAGGCGAAGTGCGCCGCGGCGTGGTCAAGAACCTCGCGGACTTCGGCGCGTTCGTGGACCTGGGCGGCATCGATGGCCTGCTCCACATCACGGACATCAGCTGGGGCCGGATCAACCACCCGTCCGAGGTCCTGATGATCGAGGACGAGATCGACATCATGGTCCTGAAGATCGACCGCGAGCGGGAGCGCATCGCGCTGGGTCTGAAGCAGCTGACCCCTTCGCCGTGGAAGAACGTCGAGGAGAAGTACCCGATCGGCACCGTCCTCCTGGGCGAGGTCGTCAACATCATGTCCTACGGCGCCTTCGTGAAGATCGAGGAAGGCCTGGAAGGGCTCGTACACATTTCCGAGATGAGCTGGACGCGCCGCGTGAACCACCCGTCCGAGGTGGTCAACATCAACGACCGCGTCGAGGTCGTCGTCCTCGACATCAACAAGGAGAAGAAGGAGCTCTCCCTCGGCATGAAGCAGGTCGAGGTGAACCCCTGGATGCTCGTCGAGGAGAAGTACCCGCCCGGAACCGTCATCGAGGGCAAGATCCGCAACCTCACGAACTTCGGCGCCTTCGTCGAGATCGAAGAGGGGATCGACGGCCTCCTGCACGTCTCCGACATGTCCTGGACCAAGAAGGTCTCCCACCCGTCCGAGCTGCTCAAGAAGGGCGACGTGGTGAAGGCCGTGGTTCTCTCGGTCGACCAGGAGAAGAAGAAGATCGCGCTCGGCATGAAGCAGCTGCTCGAGGACCCGTGGGTCACCGAGCTGCCCCGCCGCTACCAGGTGGGGACGCGCGTCTTCGGCAAGGTCACGAAGCTGACGAACTTCGGCGTCTTCGTCGAGCTCGAGGAAGACCTCGAGGGCCTGCTGCACATCTCCGAGCTGACCGACAAGAAGGTGGCGGATCCGGAGGAGGTCGTCTCCGTCGGTGAGACCATCGAGGTGAAGGTCCTGCGCGTCGACTCCGACGAGCGGAAGATCGGCCTCGCCTTCGTGGGCAAGCTCGAGGAAGAGACGTCCGCGCCCGCCGAGGCGGCCGCCGAGGAGACCGGTGAGACGGTCGCCGAGGAAGCTCCCGCCGAAGAGGCGCCGGCCGAGGAAGCGCCGGCCGAAGAAGCGCCGGCCGCTGAGACCGTCGAGGCGGAAGCCCCGGCGGAGGAGCCGGTCGCGGAAGAGGCTCCGGTCGAAGAGGCCGAGGCGGAAGCCCCGGCGGAAGAGGCTCCGGTCGAAGAGGCTCCGGCGGAA
>JBDLIY010000052.1:0-13655 GCA_039714635.1 Planctomycetota bacterium | reverse complement strand
GATAGCCGAAAGTCGGCGCGGAATCATTCCCGGCGGATTCGCTTCCCGCCGCCTCTCCCGGGGGAGCCAGGAGAAGCAGCAGCACCAGGGTGACGGGAAAGAAGTGCTTCACCGTCCCCCCCCGGCCGCCGCCGGCGGCCTGGCTGGTGCTCATTCGTAATCCTGCGACCACCCGGAGGAAAGGCCGGCTCCCGGTCGTCCAGGGAGTCGACGCCGACCAGGACGGTCAGGCCCAGGGCGAGCAGGACGGCGGCCGTGAGAACGAGGCGCCGGGCGCGCATGTCACCTCCCGCGAAGATTGTACACGGGCCCGGTGAACCGGCGCGGGTCGGTTGAAGCAGCCTACGCCAGCGTGCGCAGCGCCAGGCTGAGGAGCGTCATCGCCGCCAGGCCGGTCGCGATGCCGAGCCAGAAACGCAGCGTCCGCCGACGATCCCGGGAATGGCGGTCCCACCAGGCCATCACGGTCGAGATCTGGCTCGAGGAAGGGGTCGGGTGCCGGGTTCCGGGGGTCGACAGGTCGCTCATCAGGCCTCCTCGGGCTCGTGGTCCGAGGACCTATCGGCAAAACCGGGATACGGAATTCAGCGGCCGGCCGGAGGGCCCTGTTTCCGGGCCTACTTCGGTTCCGCCGCCGCGGGAGTGAGGGGGCCGAAGAGCTCCTTCGCGCGGGACAACTCGATCCCGTCCCCGGCCCACTCGTAGAACCGGAGGACGCCGGGCGCGACGGCCACCAGCGCCGGGTCCGGGTCGGGCGTCCCCGTCAGCTTCCGGATGAACTCGTAGAGACCGGGGTCCCGGTCCGCAAGCTCGGCGCGCGTGTGGCGGCGGAGCGAGTGGTGGAAGGGCGACTTCACCACGGAGACGAAGGCCTCGTAGCCCTGCGCGAAGTACTCCATGTGGTTGCTGGCCGCATAGTAGTCCAGGCAGAGGTCGTCCTTCTTCGCCAGGGAGTAGAGATGCTCGATCACCCTCTTCTGCTCCGCGGACAGGGCGAAGCGATGCACCTGGTGGGCGAACTCGTGGGCGAAGGTGTCGTAATCGAAAGCACCCGCCTCGCGGATCGCCTCGATCCCCGTGGCGGCGTGACGGCCGCCGACGCCGCGGAGGGCGCCGTACCACCGGCCGTCGAGCGTCCGCCGGTCGCGGATCCACTGCCGCTCCTTCGCGTCGCACATACCCTCCTCGAAGCCGAGGACGTCGTGGCGGATGCCGGTCCGGATCAGGACCGGCAGGAAGGAGGCCAGCGGCGCGACGGCGCGGAGCACGACGCGGCGCTCCTCCGGCAGGAGGCGGCGGTAGCCGCGGACGAAGCGGTCGATGTCCTTCACCGCGGGCGCCGGGAGGGACGCGATCAGCGGGCGAAGCCGGTCCACGCCGCCCGGCCCGCCGCCGTGCTCGGCCCGCTGGGCGCGGATCCTGTTCCGGTAGGCCACGCCGAGGGCGTTGCGGACGAGGAAGTTTTCGGGCTCGCGGTCGAGGGCCCGCCAGAGGTGGGCGATGGCGATCCGGACCTTCCCGCGGCGGAGGGCGATGAGCCCGAGATGGAACGCCGGCCGGGCGTCGGGAGACTCCGGCCCGTCCAGCGTCCGGAAGGCCGCCTCCGCTCCGTCGAGGTCGAGGGCGCGGTACTTCCGGACCGCGGAGTAGACCGCGGTGGCGTACGCGAGGGGAACCTCCGGCGGCTTCCAGTACGGCCGGCCGGGCTCGATGAAGCCGCGCGCGAGGCGGATGTGCGCCTCGATGGCTCTGGGGTTCAACTCGAGGATCCGCCGGATCAGCCGGACCGCCGCGCCCATGTCCTTCGTCCGGAACCGGTACTCCGACCTCGCCGAGAGGACCGACTCCCGGTCCGGCTCGATCTTCTCGGCCTTGACGAGCAGGCGGTGGGCGGCGGAGTACTTCTTCTGTTCGATCTCGACGCGGGCCATCGCGGCGAGGGCCGGGGCGTGTTCCGGGTCGTGTCGCAGGGCGGTCTCGCAGTGGCGACGGGCCTCCGCCTTCCGGTCGATGTAGATCGCCAGGAGTCCGAGCGCCACGTGGGGGCGGGGATCCGTCGGGTCCAGCTCGATCAGCGCGTCGTAGATCGCGGCCGCGGCGGGGTGTTCGCCCACGCCGCGCAGGCAGCGCGCCAGCCCGAGATGGGCGCGCCGGTTCGTCGGATCCTCCCGGAGGATCTCGCGGAAGATCCGCTCGGCCGCGCGGTACTCGTGATCGCGGATCTCGACCTTTGCGCGGTCGAGGCGCTCGTCCGCCGGGGCCTCGTCGCCGGCGAGGACCGGGGCGACGAGCAGGAGGAGGACGAGAGCGAACCGCGTCGGGGAGGCCATCTGCGCGATCCTACCACGACCCGGAAAGGACGCGTCAGCGGGCGAGTTTCTTCCCGTCGTCCTTCTTCTGGTCCTTCTTCTGGGGGGCGATCGCCAGCCCCGCCTTGCTCCGGTAGTAGACCTCGAGGATCAGGGCGCCCATCGCGGTGGCGTAGATCCGGCCCGCGCTCCTCGACCAGCCGATGACGGGGTCCCAGGATCCGAGGGCGTGGCCCTTCGTCTCCTGCGTCGTCACGAGGATCTTCTCGACGGCCGGGCCGAAGGTCTTCCACGGCTTCCCGCCCGTCATCCGGAGCGAGTAGGCCTGGTAGTACCAGAGGTAGAAGCTGCCGCCCCCGGTGTAGAGGCTGCGGGCGTCCGACGCTTCGGCGCCGCGGCGCTTCCCCCCGACGCGAAGGAACGTCTGCGTCGAACGCCGGGCGACATGCCGGGTGGAGGCCTGGAGGAGGAGCGACTCCGCGTCCGCGCCGAACAGGAGCTTCGCGAGGAGTCCCGCCGGCGTCATCGTGTCGTACCGGGCCGCGCTCACGAGGTAGGAGGTCCGGCCGTCGGGAATCGTCATGTAGTCCAGGAAGTCGAGGGTCCGGTGGATGGTCTGGTCCGGCACCTCGAGGCCCGCGGCCTTCGCCGCGTGGAGCGCCTGCACGACCCAGCAGGTGACGGAGGTGTCGGACGCCGGGTTCCTCGGGTGGTACCTCCAGCCGCCGTCCGCGAGGTGGGCGGTGTCGCACAGATACGCGACGATCCGCCCCGCGACCTCGATCTCCGCCTTCGGATCGGCCAGCACCCGGGCCCGCTCCAGCAGCGCCAGCGCGACGATCGCCTGCGTGTAGGTCCCGGCGATGCCCGTGGCGGAAGGGATGCGGCCGTCCTTCGCGACCTGCGGCATCAGGTACTTCGCCGCGCGATCCGCCGGCTTCGCGAACTCTCCGAGAACGTCCAGCTCCGTGAATGCGGTGAACGCCATCAGGGACAGACCGGTCAGGCCCGCGTCGTAGTGCCGCGGGCCCTTGCCCGTGCAGCCGGGGTACTTGCAGATCGTGTGGAACTCCGCGCCGTGCATGCCGCCGTCCGGGGACTGGTGGGCGGCGAGCCAGCGGAGCGCCCTCATCACGGGCAGGTAGGACTTCACGCCGCCCTGCCTCTCCAGCTCGTGCAGGGCGTCGGCGTGGACGGCGAGGGAGGTGTCGCCGGTCTTTTCCGCGTAGTCGTCCAGCAGCGTGCGGGCCTCCGCGACCTGCCCGCGGTCGAGCAACGCCCGGACCTTCGCCATCAGCGCCTCGCGGTCCCGGACCTCCTCCACCCGGCCGTGCGCCTCCTCGTATCCGCGGCGCGCCTGCTCGACGAGGTCCGGCGGACCGGGGAGCCGCCGGGCGCGGGCCAGCAACTCGTCCGCGAGGGCCCAGTCTCCCGCCTCCGCCGCGGCCCGCGCCTCCGCGAGGAGCGTCTCGAGCTCCGCCTTCCTCCGCTCCGCCTCCTTCGCGAGCATCTCCGCGGCGTCGGCCTCGCCCGGGTTGCGCAGGGTCTTCCTGGCGAGCTCCAGCAGGCGCTTCGCTTCCTCCGTGTCCCACTCGGCCGCCTCCCGGCGCGCCTGCTCGACGAGCTTCCTGCCGACCTCGTCGCCGAGCTCCGCGTCGCCGCCGCCCGCGTCGTCGAAGGCGTGGGCCGCCGCGACCCAGTCGCCCCGGTCGTGGGCGCGACGCGCGTTGGCCAGCGCGATCGCCTGCCGGCGGTGGTCGAAGCCGCTGCGCCGCAGTTCCCGGATCCGACTTCGCAGGGCCTGGGCCTCGCGGCGCTCTTCGGTGCTGGGGGAGTCGAAGGTCGCGAGGATCGCCTCCGCGCCGTCGAGGTCTCCGGCCGCGAGGAGCGCCCGGGCCTCCGCCAGGCGATCGGCGGGCGTCGGGCCCAGCGTCAGGACGAGGGCGCCGACGAGGGAGGCGAGGACGAGGACGCCGCCGAGGGCGGGCAGGAGGATCCTCGTTCGTCGGGTCGGCTTCATGTGTGGAATCATACGCTCCTCGAACTGAGAGGGCATCGGCAGAGCGTTCTTCCGGGGAATCGGGGAGGAGGCCGGGTAGCCTCCGGCCCATGGGAAAGACCCGGTCCGCCCTCGTCCGTCTCGAGCCGGTGAAGCTCTCGCTCGTCTCGGGCTCGGATCGCGCCGGCGAGGCGCATCGCGACTGCGCCACCTGCGACGCCCACTGCTGCCGCGTCGGGTTCAACTCGATGCTCGTCTCGCGGATCGAGGCGGTGGCGATGGCCCGGCGGTTGGGCGAGCCTGACCTCGCGCCGCGCCGGGAGGAGATCCGGGAGCGGGCCCGCGCCGAGATCGAAGAGCGCGGCCTGGCCGACGACCCGTTCGTCGACTACGACTGTCCGCTCCTCGAGCCGGACGGGAAGTGCCTGATCCACGGCCCGGCCCAGCCGGCGGGCTGCCTCACGTTCCAGCCCGTGGCCGACGGAGGCTGCGACCACGATCTCGAGGCCTTCGACGCGGTGCTGCCAAGGATCGAGGCGGCGGAGATCGAGGCGTTCGGCGACGTGGACGAGGTGCGGCCGATCCCGGTGGCGCTGCTTCGGGCGCTGGCGGCGGAAGACCGCGCCGGATAGGATCCCGGTCATGGAGCGCTACCGGAAGTACCTCGGCAAGACCCTCTCTCCCGAACGGCTCGCCGACCGCGCGGCGATCGAGGCCACCGGCTTCCGCGGCCGCTGGATCCCGGAGGTCCTCGAGGCCTTCGACGAGGTGGAACTCGCCCGGCCGCTCGACAGCGAGCGGGATCTCCTTCTCACGCTCGCCGTGGAGGAGGGCGCGGTCGCGCGGATGCTGCTCGGCCAGGCGCCTGCGGGGGACGACGACGCCGACGCGCGGGGGCTGTCCGAAGACGAACTGGCCGCCGCGGTCGCGGAGCACGGCGAGGCGATCGAGGCGGTGCTCGAACTCCTGACGGCCTGAGCGCTACACCGCGTCCAGCGCCGCCAGCAGGTCCCGCAGGAGATCGTCCGCCGGCTCGATGCCCACCGCCAGGCGGATGAGGCCCGGCACGATGCCGCGCGACTCGCGCTCGTCGGGGGCGACCGTCGCGTGCGTGCCGCCGGCCGGGTGCTCGATCAGCGTCGCGATGTAGCCGAGGGAGACCGCGGTCACGTAGAGCTTCGAGTTCGCGGAGAGTTGGTCCATCACCGCCTTGCCGCGGGCCATCCGCTCCTCGTCCGTCGCGCCGTCCATCACGAACGAGATCATGTGGCCCGGCGCGAAGTCGCCGTTCCAGTCGACGAGCATCTGTCTCGCCAGGTCGTGCTGCGGGAACGATTCGAGCCCGGGGTAGATCGTGGCCGCGACCGCCGGGTGCGCCTCGAGCAGCTCCGCCAGGGCCGCCGAGTTCTTCTGCATCGTCCGGATGCGCAGGGCCATCGTGCGGAGCGACCGCGTGAAGAGGTGATGCGCCTGCTCCGGCGCGAGCGTGCCGCCGAAGTCCTTCTTGTGGAGGAAGAGCGTCTTCCAGTACTTCCACGGGATCACGACGGCGCCGCCGAGCCCCGCCGAGAAACCGTTGATGCCCTTCGTCGTGCTGTGGACGACGATCGTCTCGTCGAGGGCCGGCTCGAGGGCGAAGGGGTCGCAGGCGTACGGCGTGGCGAACGTGTTGTCGATCACCAGGCCGACCTTCTCCTCCTCCGCGCGGTCGGCGTTGACCTCGGCGATCATCGCCTTTAGCGCGGGCAGGTCGGCCAGCTTCAGCGACGGATTGCTGACCGTCTCCACGTACACCACGCGGGTGCGGCGGTTGATCTTCGCGCGGATGCCCTCGACGTCGTCCGGCGGGACGAAGTGGACCTTGACGCCGAGCTTCGGCATCCAGTTCGAGAAGAGGTTGTCCGTGCAGCCGTAGAGCGGGACGCCGGTGATCATCTCGGCGCCGGCGTGCAGGCGGAACGCCACCGCGGAGGCGATGGCCCGCATCCCGTCGCAGAAGAGGATCGACGTGTCGCCGCCCTGGGCCAGGGCGATCGCGTCGGCCAGGCGCCACTCGAGGGGGGAGCCCAGGCGGAGGTAGATCTTCGCCGCGCCCTCCGGGATCACCCGGTCGACCGGCGGGTCCGAGTCGATGATCGACTGGAACCGCGCGGCGAGGGTCTCCTCGTCCGGTGCCTGCCACATGCTCGAGGCGGGGATGTCGGGGACGACGGGGCCGTCTCCCCCGGGGTCGGGGAGGTGGAGGAGGCGGCTCTCGATGGAGGTGTCACCGCCGGCGAGACGGGCGCGGAGCGCTTCGAGGTCGAGGGTCATGCCGGGCTCCCTAAAACAGGATCTGCTCGTCGCCGCCGACGAGGCCGTTCTCTTCGAGGTAGCGGCGGGCCATCCGGTCGACGGTCGCCACGAGATCCTCGTTCACCCACGGCTTCGTGACGTAGTGGTGGAGGATCTGGTCGTTCACCGCCTCGATGACGACCTCGATGTCGCTGTGGCCGGTGATCAGCATCCGGATCGTGCCCGGCTCGATCTCGCGCATCTCGCGCAGGAGGTCGATCCCGGTCCGGCCGGGCATCCGCTGGTCGCAGAGCACGAGCTGGGGCCGCGTGGCGCGGAATGCCTCGAGCGCCTCGTCGCTGCCCCCGGCCGTGGTCACGGAGTACCGGTCCTGGAACAGTTCGGACAGGCTCTCCAGGATCTTCTCCTCGTCGTCGACGAGGAGGAGGTCGAGACGCGGGCCGCCGCCCGATCCGCCGCCGCTCTCGTGTTCACGCCAGCTCGTCACGTGTCGTCCTCCCTTTCGTCATGGGCAGCCGCACCGTGAAAACCGTCCCGCCGCCCGACCGTCCGCGGAAGCTGATCTCGCCCGACAGGTCCTCGACAATCCTATAGCAGATGGAGAGACCGAGCCCCGTGCCTTCCCCGACCGGCTTCGTGGTGAAGAACGGATCGAAAACGCGGGCCCGCTCGTCCGGGCCGATCCCGGCCCCTTCGTCCTCCACCGCGAACACGCCGTGATCCCCGTCCCGCGTCGTCCGGACGAGAATCCGGGCGCCGGCCGGAGAGGCCTGGACGGCGTTCTGGACGAGATTGAGGAGGACCTGCTCCACGCGGGCCGCCACGCCCCGGACGGGCGAGTCGAGGTCGAGGTCCCGCTCCACGGTGATCTGCCGGTCCCGGACCTCGCTGCCGAGAAGCGTGAGGGTGCGCTCGACGGAGCGGTTCAGGTCCATCGGGCCCGGCTCCTCCACGCCGGGGCGGGAGAACGCCGAGAGGTCGGCCACGATCGCCTTCGCCCGGCCCAGCCCGTCCTCCGCGGAATCGAGGAGACCCACGGCGGCGGGGAAGAGGTCCGCGTCCGCGCCTCCCTTCTCCGTCGCGGTCGCCTCGACCCATGCGAGGAAGCGCTCGAAGTCCCCGTCGTCCCGCCGGAAGTCGGCGACGTCCCCGGCGAAGAGCGGGTTTTCGGCGAGCTCTTCGAGGACGACCTCGCGGCCGGCGGCCTCCGCGTGGCGGATCGCGCGGAGCGCCTCGCGCGCGGCCAGCCGTTCGCGGACGATCGCCACGTTCGAGAGCGCCCAGGCCAGGGGGTTGTTCAGCTCATGGGCGATGCCGGCGGTGAGGAGACCGAGGCTCGAGAGCTTCTCCGAGAGGTAGAGCCGCTCGTAGGCCGTGCCGAGCTCGAGCGTCCGCTTCTTCACCTCCTCCTCGAGGCTCGCGTTGAGCGCGCGCAGCTCCTCCCGCGTCTTCGCCAGGCGGAGGAGGACCGCGATGCGGGCGAGCAGTTCGGAACGGTCGAACGGCTTCTGGACGTAGTCGTCGGCCCCGAGGTTCAGGCCGTAGGCGATGTCCTCCTGGTTCCGGCGCGCGGTGAGGAGGATGATCGGGACCTGGCTCGTCGCCGCGTTCTCGCGGATCCGCTTGACGAGGTCGTAGCCGCTCACGGCCGGCAGCCAGAGCTCCGTCAGGACGAGGTGGGGGAGGGCGGCCTCGATGCACCCGAGGGCCGTCGGCCCGTCCGGCGCGGCGAGGACCTCGTACCCGTGGTCGGAGAGCAGGTTGCCGAGGAGTTCCAGGCTGACGGGGGAGGCGTCGACGACGAGGATCTTCTCGCCCTGTCCCGCCGCCGCCTCGCGGAACCCCGGCTCGCGCTTGACCGGCGCGGGACGGTCCGGCGGGGCGATGCCGTCCGCCTCGTCGTAGACGTCGAGGATGCTCAGGCGCTCGCCCGGCCGCCGCGGCGCACGGTACGCCACCTCGTCGTCGAGTTTCTGCCCTTCCGGCCCCCGCCGCTTCATCGCCGGGATGAGGCCGGACTCGCAGGTGGGAACGGTGAAGAAGAACGTCGACCCTTCCCCGGGTTCGCTCGCGAGGCCGATCTCGCCGCGGTGCGCGTCCACGATCTTCTTGTTGATCGACAGGCCGAGTCCCGAGCCCTCGTAGTCCGGGCTGATCGCGCCGTCCACCTGCCGGAACTGCTCCCAGACGATCTCCTGCTCGTCTTCCGTGATCCCGATGCCGCTGTCGGCCACGTCGACCCGCACGTGACTCTCCGACGGACGGGCGGAGACCCGGACCCAGCCCTCGTTCGTGAACTGGACCGCGTTGGCGATGAAGTTGAGCAGGACCTGCCGGATCTTGCGGACGTCGCCGTGGACGGGCGGGAGGTCGGGCGGGACGTCGCGCTCGAGGCGGAGCCGCTTCTCGCCGAGGATGGCCTCCGCGAGGTCGAGAACCTCGTCGACGACGTCCGCGAGGTCGAAGTGGACGAACTCGTAGACGACCTCCCCGACCTCGATGCGCTCGATCTCGAGGAGGTCGCCGACGAGTCGGCGCAGCTCGTCCGCGGATCGGGCGATGAGGGAGAGGTTCCGCCGCCACGGCTCCGGGGCCTTGTCGAGGGACGTCTCGGCGAGTCTCTCGATGCCCTGGAGGGGAGTCCGGATCGCGTGGAGGGTGTCGATGACGAACTGGTGCTTCCGCCGGAGGATCCGGTCGAGTTCGTCGGCGCGCGGGTCGGGGGTCATGGGCTACAGGCTCGCGGGTTTGCCGGGAAAGTGCAACGAACGTGATTCGCCGGGTCGGGGGCGCGGGGCCGAGGTATGCTGAGGGTCGCCGTTCCCCCGCTGGTCAGAGGTTCATCGAATGGTCCGTGTCGATCTCAACATCATCTCCGTCGTCGGCCTCGTCCTCGGCGCCGTGGCCGGGGTGCTCTTCATCGTCCAGCACAATGTCGATGCCGACATGCGGCTCGGCAGCTACCTCGGCCCGGACGTGCCCCTCGCCGAAATCCCCCTGGGCGGAGTGATCCTCTTCGTGGCTCTCATCACGTACGCGTTCGGCCGGGTCCTCTGGGTCGTGAAGCACCGTGGCGGGATGCCGAACCTGCCGCCGCGATCCGACCGGGAGGACTGACATGCTCGGCGTCCTGCTCGGTCTCCTGCTGACCGTGCCGGCCCCCGTCTTCGCCCAGGAGGCCGCACCTGCGGCGGAGTACGAGAAGCTCCTCGCCGAGGCGGATGAGCGGTGCGCCGCCGGAGAACACGCCGCGGCGATCGAACTCTACGCGAAGGCCGCCGGCCTCCGCGCCGACGCGGCCCGGCCCATCGTCGGCCTCGCCCGGTGTGAACTCGCGAAGGCCCTGAAAACGGGCGACCCCCGGGGGCTGGCCCGCGTGCGGTCGCTGCTCCGGGAGGCGCTGTCGCGGGAGAAGGACTACGGCGGCGTTTTCTTCCTCTGGGGCGAGCTCTGCCTCGCCGAGCGGAACCACGCCGGGGCGGTGCAGGCCTTCCGGGGGGCGCTCGTGAAGGACTTCCGGAGTCGCGAGGCGAAGCCCCTCCTCGCGAAGTCGATGCTGTGGCTGGGGGCGGACCAGGCGCGGGACAGCCGCGTTCCCCACGAGCAGGTGGTCGAGGTCCTCGCGGAGGCGGAGCGGGCCCTCGGGGCGCTCGTGAAGGACGAGAGCTACCCGGAGGCGGAGCGGATGGAACTGGAGGCGTTCCGCCGCAAGGCCCTCGTCAACATGGCGGCCGTCCACCA
The DNA here is from genome assembly GCA_039714635.1 of Planctomycetota bacterium. Taxonomy (GTDB): domain Bacteria; phylum Planctomycetota; class JAJSAM01; order JAJSAM01; family JAJSAM01; genus JBDLIY01. Next base: position 3,311 of record JBDLIY010000052.1, on the reverse strand, counting down.
GCGCGCGAACGACCTGCCGCGGGCCGAGGAGATCGTTCGCGAGCTGATCCGGCTCGATCCGAAGAACCGGGACTACCGGTTCAGCCTGGGCCTGCTGCTCGCCGCCAGCAACCGCAGCGAGGCGGCGACACGAGCCTACGAGAAAGCCATCGCCCTGAACGACGACCCGGACTGGGTCGAGGCCTGCCGGCCGCTCGGCCACCTGAAGTCGGTGGGGGACGAGGTCGAGGCGGCGGAGAAGCTCCTGCGCCGGTTCCTCGGGAAGCGCCCGGAGTCCTGGGACGGCTGGCTCACGTGGGGGGACCACCTCGTCCGGCACGGTCGTCCCGACGAGGCGGCGGCCGCCTACGAGCGCTGCATCGAGCTTCACCCCGGCCGCACGGCGGCGATCCGCAAGCTCTCCCAGACGCTTCGGCGGGCCGGGCGCGGGCCGGAGGCGGACAAGTGGTCGAAGCTCTTCCGGGTCATGGAAGCGGAGTAGTCGGCCCCGGATCCTGGCCCGAACCTTGGATTGCCCGCGGCGCTCCCGCAGAATCCCGCGCGTGAGCATCTTCGACCGCCCCCTCGCCGCGCTGCTCCCGTTCGTCCCCCGCTTCATCGTGGGTCGCGTCTCCCGCGCGTACATCGCGGGGGCCACGCTCGACTCGGCGATCGGCCGGGTCCGCGATCTGAACGACCTGGGCGCCGGGGCCACGCTCGACCTCCTCGGCGAGGAACTCCACGAGGCGGATCAGTGGCGCGCGACGGCGGCCGGCTACCGCGAGGCGATCGCCGCGATCGCGGCGGCCGGCGTGAAGTCCGGGGTGTCGCTGAAACTGACCGCGTTCGGCCTGATGAAGGATCCCGCGCTGACGAAGGAGCTGGTCACGGAGATCCTCGTCGACGCCCGGGCCGCGGGGCGGTTCGTGCGCCTCGACATGGAGGACGCGACGACGACGGACGCGACGCTCGACCTCTATCGCGAGCTGCGGTCCGACGGCTTCGACAACGTGGGCGTCGTCCTCCAGACCTGCCTGCGCCGGACGCTGGACGACGCGAGGGCGCTCGCCGCGGTGAAGGCCGACGTGCGCGTGGTGAAGGGGATCTACATCGAGCCCGAGGAGATCTCCTGGCGGGACCCGCAGGTGATCCGGGAGAACTACGTGCGCGTGGTCCGGACGCTGCTGGCGGCCGGTTGCCGCGTGGCGGCCGCGACGCACGACGAGGTCCTCGTCCACGAGACCCGGATCGCGATGGAGGAGCTGGGGGTCGACCGGGAGATGGTCGAGTTCCAGATGCTGCTGGGGGTGCGCGAGGAGCTTCGCGACGGGATCCTCGCAAACGGTTTCCGGATGCGCGTCTACGTGCCGTACGGTGAGAAGTGGTACGAGTACAGCATGCGGCGGCTCCGCGAGAACCCGGCGATGGCCGGGCACATCACGCGGGCGATGCTCGGGAGGATGTTCTCCCGGAGGAGGAAGACGTGAGCCGATTCGGCGAGAAGATCGACCCGCGGACGATCGACGGCACCGAGTCCGTCGTCGACCTGGTGGAGAGCACGTTCTTCGCTTACAACGCGGGTCGCCTGCGCGATGCCTGCCGGCTGTTCGTCGAGAAGATGCTCGAGCCGGACGTGACGGTGGGCCTCTCCATCACGGGGGCGCTCACCCCGGCCGGCCTCGGGATGTCCTGCCTGATTCCGCTGATCCGGGCCGGCTTCGTGGACTGGGTCGTGACGACGGGGGCGAACCTCTACCACGACACGCACTACGGCATCGGCCTCGACCTGCACCGCGGGACGCCGCACGCGTCGGACGCGGAACTGCGCGACGAGGGCGTCGTGCGCATCTACGACATCTTCTTCGACTACGACGTGCTGCTGACGACGGACGGCTTCTTCCGGCAGGTGTTCACGTCGGAGGAGTTCCAGCGGCCGATGTCCTCCGCGGAGTTCCACTGCCTCGTGGGGCGGTTCGTGGCGGAGCGCGAGAAGGCCCTCGGGATCGACTGCAAGGCGTTCTTCGCGGAGGCCTGGCGCGCCGGCGTGCCGCTCTACACCTCCTCGCCCGGCGACTCGTCGATCGGGATGAACGTCGCCGCGATGGCGCTGAAGGACGGGAAGCTGACCATCGACCCCAACCTCGACGTGAACGAGACGGCGGGCATCGTCTACGACGCGAAGCGTTCCGGCGGCCGGTCGGCGGTCTTCATCCTCGGCGGCGGCAGCCCGAAGAACTTCATGCTCCAGACGGAGCCGCAGATCCAGGAGGTCCTCGGTCTCGACGAGCGGGGGCACGACTACTTCCTGCAGATCACGGACGCGCGGCCGGACACGGGCGGCCTGTCGGGCGCGACACCTTCCGAGGCCGTGACCTGGGGCAAGGTGGATCCGGACCGCCTGCCGGACGCGGTGGTCTGCTACCTCGACACGACGGTGGCGCTGCCGATCCTGACGAGCTACGCGCTGGCGAAGCGCGAACCGCGCGAGCCGAAGCGCCTCATCGACCGGCGGGAGGAGTTGGTGGGGCGGCTGCGGGCGGACTACCTGGCGAAGGAAGCTTCGTCCCGCTGAGCCTTCGGTCCCGTCGGGAGGTCGCCCTCCTGCAGGATGATGCGGGATCCCAGGACTTCGCCGGTCTCCTCGCGGACGACGAGCCGGACCTCCAGCGTGCCGAGGGCGCACGGCCCGGACTTCAGCGTCCAGGTGGCGATCCCCTTCTTCACCTTCTTCCGCACCTCGAGAGCCACCTCGGGCCCGTCGGACAGCACGAGCTTTCCCCCGCCGGTCCCTTCCCGATCGGCCGTGTCGGCGAGGGGCGGGACGACGATCCGCTCCACGCCGGCGAGAGCCCGGCTCACGAAGTCCCAGTGCCGGTCGGCCGGCGGCGGACGCTTCGATTTCGAGGGGAGGATCGCGAGGCCGAGAGGGTGGTCGAGCTTCGTGCTGACGATCGTCTCGATGTCGGTTCCGTCGAGCCGGGCGCGCCGGATGTGATGGCAACCGTCCCCGCCGTCGGTCCAGTACATCACCCCCGCTTCCAGGTCCAGCGCCACGTCCTGGACCGTTGAGTACGACGCGTTCGGCGTTCCCGTGAAGACGAGGTTCTCGACGTCGGATCCGTCCAGGTCGGCCCTCTGGATCCGGTCCAGGTGACCCTCCGCCCAGTACATCTTCCCGCCGGCGACATCCAGCGCGATGCCCACCGGAAGGGGCAGGCCCCTCACGAGGACCTTGATCCCGGACCCGTCGATGTTGGCGCGGCTGATGGTGTCCGTTTCGTGGTCTCCCCAGTAGATGTCGCCCTTCTCCGCATCCAGGGCGAGGCCCGTCG
>JBDLIY010000051.1:0-13752 GCA_039714635.1 Planctomycetota bacterium | reverse complement strand
TGGGACACGAAACCGATCCGCCGGTTGCGCAGGTCGGCGAGCTCGGCCCGGGACAGGCCTGCCACCGCCTCGCCGCGCAGCTCGTAGCTGCCCTCGGTGGGCGTGTCGAGGCATCCAAGGAGGTTCATCATCGTCGACTTCCCCGACCCGGAGGGGCCGGTGATCGCCACGAACTCTCCGGCGGCGATCTTCAGGCTGACGTCCCGCAACGCCTCGACCGCCTCGTCCTCGTCGGCGAACGTGCGCTTCGCAGCGTAGCTCGCGCGCCAGTAGCGCTCGACGCGGGGCTCACCCCCGGCTTCGAGGACGAGGAAGTGCGCCGGCGGCAGCTTGGCCGCCGACGTCCAGATCGTGCGCGGCGAGGGGACGTACTGGGATTCCAGGTAGAGGCTCACGGCCTCGAGGTCGATCTCCCGGCCGACGGCCGGATGCTCGGTGAGCGCCTTGAGTTCCGAGGCGAAGACCAGGGTCCCGCCGGCGAACGACCAGTAGAGAGGCTTCACGCCGAGGTGGTCGCGCGCGAGGAGCACCCGGCTTAGCGCCGCGTCGTACACCGCGAAGGCGAACATCCCCCGCAGGCGCGACAGGCACCCATCGCCCCACGCCCGGTACGCTTCCAGGACGACCTCGGTGTCTCCCGCCGTCCGGAAGGAGTGGCCGAGCCCCGCGAGCTCGTCCCGTAGCTCACGGTAGTTGTAGAGCTCGCCGTTGTAGGTGAGCACCGTGCCGCCGTCGGCGGAGACCATCGGCTGGCGGCTCGCCTCGAGGTCGATGATGGAGAGGCGGCGGTGGGCGAAGTGCGCGTCGCCGACGATCTCGGTGCCGCCGGCGTCGGGGCCGCGATGGACGAGGCGGGACGCCATGCGGTCGAGGAGTCCCTCGTCGCCCGCCGGCGCGCCGAACCAGCCGGCTATCCCGCACATGGCCGGCCTCCGGACACGGTCCACCGATAGCGCCAGGCCGTGAACCTCGCGGTCCACCGCACGTCCGCCGCGGCGCGGAAGCTCTCCCCGGCCTCGTCCCGCTTCCCGGCCGCAAGCCTCTGCCGGCCCAGGCGGAGAAGGCGGTAGGCCAGGTAGCGCCGCGTGACGGGGACGAGGGGGTCGTCGCGCGCCTCGAGCCGGGCGAGGGCCTTCCGGAGGATCCGCTGGCGGCAGTCGTCCACACTCTCGCGGTCGCGGATCTGCTGGTCCGCGTGGAAACGGTAGAGGGCGACGGTCCGCCGCAGGAAGTGGAACCGGTAGCGCTCCGCGATCCGCAGCCACAGGTCCCAGTCCATGGAGCGGTCCAGCGACTCGTCGAACCGCCCCACCTGGTCGAGGACGCGGCGGGGCACGACGGCCGTCGAGGTCGTCACGAAGTTCCGCCGCAGGAGCGTCGCGAGCACGTCGCCCTCGCGCGTCGGACGCGCCCGCGGCGTCGTCGCCGCTCCGGGGAGGACCTCGTTCATGGCCTCGGCGTGGGACAGCCCGAGCGAATCGTCCTTGTCGAGGGCCTCGACCTGCTCGTCGAGGCCCGTCGGGTACCAGGCGTCATCGGAATCGAGGAAGGCGAGGAAGCGCCCCGTCGCCACTTCGATGGCCGCGTTCCGGGCCGCCGCGGGGCCGCGGTTCTCCGTCTCGATGAGGGTGACGCGGGAGTCGTTCCGGATCGCGTCCGCCGTCCCGTCCGTCGACCCGTCGTCCACGACGATGATCTCGTCGTCGCCGGTGATGCGAGCCGCCGCCGACTCCACCGCCCGCGGCAGGAGGTCACGCCGGTTGTACGTCGGGATGACGACGCTGACCCGGACTCTTCTCACAGATACCCGAGGCCCCGGAGGGAGTCCTTCAGCGCCTCCTCCTCCTCCGCGGTGAGGGTGGGCTCCACCGTCGGCGCGAAGGCGCCGTCCTCGACGGTCCGCACGGGTCGCGCTTCCTCCGCTCCCGCGGAGAGCAGCGGGAAGAGCACACTCCCGTCCACGGACTCCGGGATCCCCACGTCGAGGGCCCAGAGCACGGTCGGCATCACGTCGGCCAGGCCGGCCTCCGTCGACGCCCCGGACACCACGCCCGGTCCGGCGAGGAACAGGAGACCCGTCTCCCCGTGATACCCCTCCGCCCGCTTGTGCTGGCGGAAGGGCGACTTCGCCGCCGGGTGCGTGACGATGCGGTATCGGTCGTTCGTCGGGCAGAGCACGATATCCGGTGCGCGGGCGATGTGGGGGCCGAAGTAGGCCTCCTCCCGGCGCAGCACGCGGGAGAACACGTGCTCGGCCGAGTCGGGATAGGTCAGCGCCTTCAGCTTCTCAATCATCTCGTCCCGGAGGTCGTCGTAGTCCTTCCCCTCGACGATCCCCTCCGGCTGGCGACCCTTCAGGTTGATCTCGATGCCGTGACTCGAGGCGGAGTAGAGGTACGCCTGCGTCTTCGACCAGTCGATCGCGCGGCGGCTGCCGATCCCGAACATCCACGCCATACGGTCGAGCAGGTTCCGCTTCGCCGGCACCGGCGCCGGCTCCTCCTTCTGCGTCTCCCCGAGGTGGGTCGTGAACCGGCGGTCCTCGTAGTCGTCCGTGTCCTCCCGGACGCGCTTCAGCTTCAGGTAGCCGGCCTCGCGCAGCCACTGGTTCGCGTAGAACCGGCGGTCGGTGCCGACGAACCCGTGGTCGGACATGATGAGCACGAGCGTATCGTCCCCCGCCGCCTCGACGAGCCGCCCCACCTGCTCGTCCACGCGATCGAAGAAGTCCTTGATCCGGTCGCGCTGGTCCCGCCAGAAGTGGTGCTGGACGCGGTCCGTCTCGGTGAAGACGCAGGCGAAGAGGTCCCAGGGCTCGGAACGGTACACGTCCAGGAACGCCTCACCGCGCGCGTCCACCAGGTCCAGGAGGTGCGCGTAGAGGGCCTCCGGATCGCCGAACAGGGAGCGATCGATGTCGGGCGCGTAGGCCGGGGCGATCTCCTCGATCCGCGCCTGGAGCTCCGGCGGCTCGGTGTACGGCCGGCCGGGCGGGGTCAGCATCCCGGACGCGAAGACGCCGTTCACCTTCGGCATCGGGAACGTCACGGGGACGTTCATGACGCCGACACGCTTCTCGCCGGCCGCCTCCCAGAGCTTCGTCCCCTCCACGGAGGCGAGGCTCATCAGGCGGAATCCGCCGGCGCCGTCCTCCTCGACGAAGCCGTAGACGCCGTGGCCGCCCGGGTCGCGCCCGGTCATGAACGTGGACCAGGCGGGCGCGGAGACGGGCGGGATCGTGGACGCGAGGTCCCCGAACACACCGCGCTCGCGCAGAGCAGCCATGGCGGGCAGACGCCCCTCGTCCATCATCTCGGCGCAGAAGCGCGGGTCGGCCCCGTCGAGGCCGATGACCAGGACTCTCTTCGGAAGATCTGTCACTCGATGTAACCCAGGGCCCGGAGCGTGTCGTCCAGGTCCTCGATCTCCTTCTTCGTCAGGGTGGTCTCGACGTCCGTGGCCGCCAGATCCGGGACGAACTCGTCGAAGAGCGTCCGCATCAAGGCGACGCGCGGGTCGTCCGGCGCCAGGTTGCGCTCCTCCGCCGGATCCACGGTCAGGTCGTACATTTCCTCGGGCATGTCCTCGTTGAGCAGCCCCCGGCAGTACTTCATCTCCTCCGTACGGACCGAGGCGACCCAGCGCGTCGGCGTCTCGAGATTCTCGCCGGTCGCCTCGATGTAGGCGGGGACATTTCCCATCGCCTCGCCCCGGAGAAACGGCACCAGCGAGCGGCCGTCGGCCCCGAAGTCGTCGGGGATCGGCACGCCGGCGAGATCCAGCAGCGTCGGGCCGATGTCCACGTGGCGGACGAGGTCCGGCGTGGCGCCGCCCGCCGGCACGCCGGGGCCCGCGAAGATCAGCGGCACGCGGACCAGGTCCTCGTAGACGTGGAAGCCGTGGCAGGCGCCGCCGAGAGGGCCGGTGTCCTCGCCCCGCTTCCGCGCGTGGCGCTGGCGCCGGCGTTTCGCCCGCTCGTGGCGCATCTCGGCCCGGTTCTCCAGGAAGGGGAAGCGGGAGGCGATGCGGAAGTTCTCGGGCTCGTCGTCGCCGTCGTTGAAGCGCTCCCCGTGGTCGCCGGTGAGCGCGAGGACGGTGTTCTCCGGCAGGTGCGGGAGGAGCTTCCCGATCCGCTCGTCGAGGCTCGACCAGGATCGGTCGTACCGCGTGTCGCCGTAACCGGGCCGGTCCCAGCCGGGCCGGATCTTGCGCGGCCGGTGCAGGGACCAGAGGTGGAGCAGGAGGAAGAAGGGCTTCGGGTCGTCGTCGCGGACCCGGCGCTTCAACTGCCCGAGGAAGGTGGAGAAGAGCCCCATCCCGTTCCCCCGGAAGACGTAGTCGTCGAAGCCGCGGTTCAGGCGGTTCTCGGGGATCAGGGGGCCGGAGACCTCGGCCACGGTGTGATAGCCGGCGTCCCGGAGCACTTCCGGCAGCGTCGGAAAGGTGTCCTTCATCTTGTAGCCGCGCAGCGACCGGACGCCGTGGTGGAACCCGAAAAGCGAAGAGAGCAGCGACGCGAAGGACGGCGTCGTGTTCGCCGCCGACGAGACGGCGGTCGTGAACGTGTGCCCCCGCTCCCGGAGCCCGTTCGTCGTGGCGTTGCGGCAGTTACCCGCAACGCCGTACGCGCGGTCGGCGCGCAGGCAGTCCACGACCAGAAGGACCAGGTTCGGCCTCGTGTCACCACTCGCTGCATTCACGCCGCGGATTATCCCCGTTCCGTGTGAATCGACCTTGAATGATCTGACTTGGGCCCCCTCGTCGTGACGAGCGCCCAGATCGCCCGGAGGCCCGAGAACGGCGTCAGCCCCTTCGCGCGGGCGAGCAGCCGGACGCCCTCCTCCCTCTCGCCCCGCTTCAGGAGGCGGCGTCCGAGCCGGATCCGGCGGTCCGCCAGGTGGACGCGGATCCGCCGGGCCGGGCGCGGCCGGTCCCGCAGGCGTTCGTACGCCTTCTCGTAGACGCGCAACTTGCCCCGGGAGAGCGCCAGGCCGTCCCGGATCAGCTGATCCTCGTGGAAGCGATAGGTGGAGAGGACTTCCGCGGCCGCGACGAAACGGCCGGCCTCCGCGAGGCGGAGCCAGAGGTCCCAGTCCTCCGAGTGGGTCATCTGTTCGTCGAAGCCGCCGGCGGCGAGGAAGGCCTCCCGCCGGACGACGACCGTGGAGGTCGGCAGGAAGTTGTCCTCCACCAGGTCGGCCAGGACGTCCCCCGTCGGCGTGGACTCCGGCCGGATGTGAACCACGGCCCCGGTCTCGTCGATCGCCTCCTCCCGCGCGTAGGCGACGACCGCGGCCGGGTCCGCCTCGAGAAGCGGCAACTGGGCCTCGAGTTTCCCCGGCTTCCACCGGTCGTCGGAGTCGAGGAAGGCGACGAGGTCCGCCCGGGCCTCCCGCACGCCGAGGTTTCTCGCCGCGGAAGGGCCGCCGTTCTCCTGACCGATCACGCGCACGTCGGGGCCCAGGTCCGCGTCGGCCGTCCCGTCCGTCGACCCGTCGTCGACGACGAGGATCTCGAGGTCGTCGGAATCCTGAATCCGGACCGAGCCCAGCGCCTCCGGGAGGAGATGCAGGCGGTTGTAGCTGGGGATGACGACGCTGACGCGGGGCACGAACCGATGTTACCGGTCCACCGGGTCGCGTCCCACGCTAGAATGCCGCGATGGAAAACCGCCACCCCGTCGCTCTCGTCGGAGATCTCACGGTCTGGCTCGCCACGGCCGGCGTCCTGGCCGGACTCCTGCTCGGAGCCCTGTCGGTCTCCGAGGAGCGCTACCTGGACCACGGGCTCACGCTCCTCCTCCTGGAGACGATGCGCGACCACGTCTTCGGCACCCTGTTCGCCGGGGCGATCGTGCTCCTGATCTCCACCGCCGTCTTCGCCGGCGCCCGTTTCCTCTGGTTCCGGTTCCTCGGGGCCCGGCCGAAACGCGTGCTGTGGCTCGCCCTGTACGTCGTGGCGCTCGTCGGCGTCTTCATCCTCGTGGACCGATCGTTCGGCGCGCGGCGCTGGTGGGAGCGACTCGGGACGGCCGACCGGTTCCTGATCCTCATCGGGGTCGGCCTGGCCGCAGAGCGGGTTCTGATCCCCGGGAGGATCGGCTTCGTGCCGCGGCGGATTCCGCGGTGGCTCGCCGGCCTGTTCCTGCTCGTACCGATCGGATTCGGCCTGGCGGTGCCCCCGGTCCGGGCGGCGAGGGTCGAGAAGGTGAAGGGCAAGCCGAACTTCCTCTACCTCATCGTCGACGCGCTCCGGGCCGACCACACCGGCGCGCACGGCTACCACCGCGACGTGACGCCGACCCTGGACCGCATGGCGTCCGAGGGCTACCGCTTCGAGAACACGGTCTCCAACTCCGTCGCGACGCGGTACACCGTGGCGTCGATCCACTCCATGGTCTTCCCCTCCGTACACCGGATCCGGAAGGACGGCCACCGCCTCTCGAGGCACTTCGTGACCGCGGCGGAGCACCTGCGGGACGCCGGCTACGAGACGGCGTCCTGGTCCCCGAACCCCGCGCTGAAGGTCGCGTTCGGCTACGCGCAGGGCTTCGGTCACTACGACGACCAGATCCTCAACGAGAAGCCGGATGCCCCGATGTGGGAACGGTTCGAGACCGCCCAACGCATCAATACGCGGGCGCTCGAATGGATCCGCGAGCGGAAGGACCGCCCCTGGTTCATCTACATCCACTACCGGGAGCCGCACTTCCCCTACGCGCCGCCACCGCTCTACGACGGCATCTACTACAAGGCACGCCCCGACGGCAAACCCCACCGCCCCCTCACGCCGGAGGAGATCGCCCGCCAGCCCGAGCCGGGCGGAATGGTGGACGGGGACGACCGCAACGACCTCGAGTACTACGTCGCGCAGTACGACGCCTCGATCCGATACTTCGACGACCAGCTCGGGCTGTTCCTGAAGTCCCTGCGGGCGGAAGGGCTCCTCGACAACACCGTGATCGCGGTCTCCGCCGACCACGGGGAGGGGTTCCTAGAGCACGACAACTGGAACCACGGAAACGTGATCTACGACGAGATGCTCCACGTCCCCGGGATCCTCCGCATGCCGGACGCCCTTCCGCAGCCCGTCGTCTTCTCCGAGCCGGTGCACACCTTCGACTTCTGCCGCACGTTCCTGGACCTGGCCGGGGTCGAGCCGAAGGGCATCGTCCAGGCGAAGAGCCTGATGCCGCTGATCCGCGGGGGCCAGGCGCCCTGGGAGTACGCCTATGTCGAGAAGCTCGAGCGGGGCGCCCTCCGGAACGGGAAGTGGAAGTACATCCTCCGTCGCCGCAAGGACCGGCTGGAGCAGGAACTCTACGACCTCGAGGCGGACCCGGGCGAGAAGTCGGACGTGATCCGGGAGCGCGCCGAGATCGCGGTGGATCTCCGGCGGAAGATCGACGTCATCCAGCGACTCAACGAGAAGCTCGCGGCGGAGACGACGCTCGATGAAGTCGACCTCTCCGAGGAGGACCGGAGGGAGCTGGAGAGCCTGGGGTACCTCTGATGCCCGACAGGAAAGGACCGGGATGAGGAAGGCCGGGAAGGTCCGCTTGCGAACGAAGCTGTGCGGAGCCGCCCTCGCCGTTCTCGTGGCGCTCCTGATCGGCGAGATCGTCGTCCGGATCGTGTACCCGACGATTCACATGCGGGGCGACATGGTTCCCGGCATCTACGTGGCGGACGAAGAGCTCGGGGCGGCGCTGAAACCCGACTACGACGGCGTGTTCCTCGAATCGTTCCGGGAGTTCTCCGTGCGGACGGATCGCCACGGAATGCGTGGGCCGAACCGCGATCCCGTGCCCGTCCCGGGGGAGATCCGCGTGCTGAACCTCGGCGACTCGAGCACCTTCGGGATGGGCGTGGCCGACGACGAGACCTTCTCCGTCCGGCTCGAGCACCATCTCGACGGGATGACGGGCAACCGGGCGCGAACCTGGAACGCCGGCGTGGCGGGCTACGCCACCCGGGAAGAGCTGGCGATGCTCCGGCGGCTCGCACCGGTCATCCGTCCCCACGTGGTGACGATCGGCTGGCTCCACAACGACCTCCCGCGCGCGGTGACGCCGTTCCCGCGGCGGCTGGTGGTCATCGACGGCTACATGACCCGGACCCACGAGGCGTACCTGAGGTTTCGGGCCGCCCGGGATCGACGGCCGTTCTGGGAGCACTCTCAGCTGGCGAAGCTCGCCGTCCTGAACCTGCGGATCCTGAAGCACGACCGGAACACCGTGGCGAGGGAGGAAGAGCAGCGGGCGAAGGAAGTGGACGCCGCCGCCGTCGAGGCGAACGCGGATCAGCTCGCGGAGGTGGTCCGGACGGCGGAGGCGGCCGGCGCCCGGTGCATCGTGATGATCTACGGCACCCGCCAGGAGGTCGTGACCGGCGAGCCCCGGCCCGGCGTCCGGGCGGTCATGGACGCACTCTCACGCCGCGGGATCCCCTACGTCGACCTCGTGCAGGTCTTCCGACGGGAGATGGAGGCGCGGGACACCCGGCTCTACTGCTTGCGGGATTCCATCCACCCCAATGCGGCCGGCCACGACCTGACCGCCCGGGAGATCGCGCACCGGATCGCCGGGACGCACGCGCGCGGGGGAGGCCAGGATGGGTAGCCACCCGGGAGGCCTGTCCATCCGGAGGAAACTCCTCCTGCTCCTCCTCTTCACGGCGCTCGTCCCGCTCGCCGTCGTGGGCTGGCACGGCCGGAGAACGACCCGCCGCCTCGGGCGGGATCTCTCCGGCCGGACCCGCGAGACCCTGACCGACCTGGCCGCCACCCGCCTCGAGCGGCTGGCCGCCTCCTACGGCGAGATCTTCAGCGGGCAGGACGACACCCTCGACCTGGTGATCCGCGCCCAGGCCCGGGAATTCGCCCACCAGCTGGCGAAGCCCCCCCTCTCGATCCGGCCGGCGACCCCGCTGTTCTCCCGCGACTTCGACACGGCGACGAACCCGCCGGAGGACGCCGTCACGGTCCCCGAGCGATACCATCGGGTCGAAGAGGACGGCACCACGACCGTGATCCCCGTCTCCCTCGAGCGCGCGTCGATCCATCTCCCGATCGGCTGCTTCCGGGAGAAGAACGAAGACCTCATTTCGCGCCTGGCCGGCTCCGCGGACGTCTTCCGGCACGCCCGACCGGGGTTCTCGAACCTGCTGCACTGGCAGTACGCCGCCTTCGAGTCGGGCGTCCACGTCACGTGGCCGGGCCACGGGCGTTTCCCCGCGTCCTTCGACGCCCGCCAGCGTTCCTGGTACCGCCGGGCGATGAACGTCGGCGGCCCCGTCTGGAGCACGCCCATGGTCGACGCCAGCACGCGCGAGATCATCGTGACGCTCTCCGCGCCGATCCCGGGACCGACCGGGAAGTTCGTGGGCGTGACCGGCATCGACGTCCGGTTGGAGGACGTCCTCGACCGCGTCCGCGTGCCGGAGAGCTGGGCGGAGGGCGCACGGGCCCACATCGTCGCGATCCGCCCCCGGGAGGACGGGGAAGGCTCCGAGTTCTTCGTCATCGTCGAGCGGGACTACCTCGACCGGGCATCGACCTGGGACCGCCCCATCGACGTGGCCTCCATCCACCGGCCGGGAAAGCGGTTCGCCAGGATGCTCGACGAGATCTCGCGGGGCGGATCCGGCGTCGTCGAGATGCCGTGGAACGGCGCTCCCTGCCTCTGGGGCTTCGGCGCGATCAACGACCACGGCATGAGCTTCCTCATCATCGTCCCCACGGAGGTGGTGGTCGCGGAGGCCGCCGCGGCGGAGAGGGAGGTCCTGGCGGAGACGCGGCGCCAGCTGCTCGCGACCGGGGCCATCTTCCTCGTCGTCATGGTGCTCGTGATCTTCGCCACGATCCGGGCGGCGCGCACGGTCACCCGGCCGGTGCGCGCGCTGATGGCGACCGCGGACCGGATCGCGTCGGGAGACCTCGACGCCCGCACGGACATCCGTTCCCGGGACGAGTTCGAGCGGCTCGGCGAGACATTCAACTCCATGGTCCCGAAGCTCCGGGACCGCCTGGAGATCCGCGAGTCCCTGGACATCGCCCGCCGCGTGCAGCAGCACCTGCTGCCGGAGACGCCGCCGGTGATCGACGGGCTCGACGTCGCGGGCACGAGCCAGTTCTGCGACGAGACGGGGGGCGACTACTACGACTGGATCGACCTGCGCGACCAGGCCCCGGACCGGATCGGTGTCGCGGTCGGTGACGTCTCCGGCCACGGGATCGGGTCGGCGCTCTTCATGGCCGGCGCCCGCGCCACGCTGCGCACCCGGGCCACCCGCGAGGAGCGCCCGTCCCGCCTCATCTCCGAGGTCAACCGGCGCCTCGCCGAGGACTCCGTGGAGGGCCGCTACATGACGCTCCTCTGGGTCGTTCTCGACACGCCCGCGCGTTCCCTCCGATGGGTGAACGCGGGCCACCTGCCGGGTCTCCTCTACGACCCGGCCACGGACGCCTTCGAGGAGCTTTCGGGCGACGGTCTCCCGCTCGGGATCGACGCGGAGGCCGCGTACGAAACGTCCGGTCTCCCGGACCTCGGCCCCGGCCGCGTTCTCTTCCTCGGGACGGATGGTGTCCAGGAGACGAGAGACGAGCTCGGCCGGATGTTCGGCGGGGAGGCGCTGCGCGAGCTGATCCGGAAACACCACGCCCGTCCCGCGGCGACGGTCGTCGAGCGGATCACCGCCGCCCTGGCGGAACACCGCGGCACCGCGCCGCGACGGGACGACGTGACGTTGGTGGTCGTGAAGCTGGCGTAGGACCTGGCCCTACTCCTCCGCTTCGGCCGCGGCATCCGGGTGGACCGAAAGCTCCGCGATTCCGCCGGGGACCACGAGGTCGGCGACCGGGGTGCCCTCGGGGATGACCGTGCCGTCGAGCCGGGTCAGGACGACGGGCGGGTGCTCGACGTCGTTCAAGTCCAGCGCCGCCGTCAACTCCTCCTGCTTCGCCTTGTCGAGCTTGGTCCAGGACGCGCGGCCGCGGCACTTCGGGAACTTCGAGCAGCCGAGCCAGGGGCCGCGCTTGCCGCGGCGGATGTTCAGCGGGGCCTCGCACTTCGGGCAGGGCAGATCCGTCAGCACCGGCGGCTGGGCCGGCATCTTGATCTGGCCCTTCTTGTCGAGGTTGATGACGAACTTCACGTCCGGGTAGTTCACGGACGCGAGGAACTTCCCGAACCGCCCGCTCCTCAGTTCCATCGCCGAGCCGTCCTCGGGGCAGGCGACGTCGACGCGCTCCGCCAGGAGCGGGCGCCCCTCGCGGTCGATCGGCGACGCGTATTCGCAGTCCGGATAGGTGCCGCACGAGAGGAACCGGCCGTTCTTCCCGAAACGGTAGGCCGTGCGGCTCCCGCACTTCGGGCAGCGGTAGGGCGCCGGCTGCATCGTGGCCTTCGCGTGCGTCATCGTCTCGAGGGCGCGGGAGAGGGCCCGGGAGAAGCGGCCGTAGAACTCCCGGAGCATCGCCGTCCAGTCCGTCTCGCGGTCGGCGACGCGGTCGAGGTCCTCCTCCATCTGGCGCGTGTAGCCCACGTCCATGAGGTTGGGGAACGCCTCGATCATCTTGTCGGTGACGATCTCCCCGAGGTCCGTCGCGTGGAACCGCTTCTCGACCTGCTCGACGTAGTTCCGGTCCTGGATCACCTGGATGATCTGGGCGTAGGTGGACGGCCGGCCGATCCCCTCCGCCTCGAGCGTCTTCACCAGCGTGGCCTCGCTGTAGCGCGGCGGCGCCTGGGTGAAGGACTGCTCCGGCTCGAGGGAGAACGGCGCCGACTCCTGCCCTTCGGTGAGGGCCGGCAGCACCTGCTCGTCACCGTTTCCGGGCCGTCCGCTCACGCGCTGGAACCCGTCGAAGACGAGGATCCGGCCGGACGTCTTGAGCACCGCCCCCGTGTCGCGGTCGGACCGCCGGAGCATCACCGTCGTGGCGTCCCACTGGGCCGGCGACATCTGGCAGGCGACGAAGCGCTTCCAGATGAGGCGGTAGAGCTTCCGCTGGGCGTCGGTGAGGGCGGCGTCGACGCGGTCCGGCATCCGGCTCACATCCGTCGGCCGGACCGCCTCGTGGGCCTCCTGCGCCCGCTTGTTCGAGCCGAAGAAGTTCGGCTTCTCCGGCCGGTACTCCTCTCCGTACGCCTTCTCGATGAAGCTCCGCGCCATGGAGAGCGCGTGGCCCGAGAGGTGCCGGGAGTCGGTTCGCATGTAGGTGATGAGGCCGACCTGGCCCTCGCCGGGGATGTTCACGCCCTCGTACAGTTCCTGGGCCACCCGCATCGTGAAGTTCGCGGAGAAGCCGAGGGCGTTGGCCGCCGCCATCTGCAGCGTCGAGGTGATGAACGGTCCCGGCGGGCGGGAACTCGTCCGCTTCGTCTCCATCGAGTCGACGGCGTACCGGGCGGCCGGGTCGATCCGCCCCACCACGGTCCGGAGCACCTTCGAAGGGCCGCGCCCGTTCGGGTTCTCCGTCGCCGTCACCTGGACATCCGTCAGGCCGACGGCGTCGGAGATGCGGATCACCTCCGCGGAGAGGTCCCGCGGGTCGTCCGCCAGGGCCCGGAGGTCGAACTTCTTCCCGTCGATCTCCGCGAGGTCGGCCCGCAGGCCGCCGTGCTCCGCGAGCCAGGCGTTCTGGTCGCGGACGGTGGGGCCGCGGTTCTTCTCGTTCCGCTGCGAGATGAACTTTTCCCAGGCGTGGGAGAGGTCGAGCCCCTTCGCGGGGTCGAGGCTGAGCCGCGCCGTGACCCGCCAGAACTCGTCCGGGACGAAGGCCCGGATCTCGCGCTCCCGTTCGACGACCAGGCGAACCGCTACGGACTGGACGCGGCCCGCGGAGAGCCCGCGCGCCACCTTCTTCCAGAGGAGCGGCGACGCCTGGTAGCCGACGATCCGGTCGAGGATCCGCCGCGCCTGCTGGGCGTTGACCCGGTCCTCGTCGATCGCGTGCGGATTCGCGAAGGCCCGCTCGATGTCCCCCTTCGTGATCGCGTTGAAGACGACCCGCTTCGCCTCGGCGGCGGGGATGCCCATCTCCTGCGCGAGGTGCCAGGCGATCGCCTCCCCTTCGCGGTCGAGGTCGGTCGCGAACCAGACTTCCGATGCGGCCTTCGCCAGGCGCTTCAGGTCCGTGACCGTCTTCTTCTTGCCGGGGAGGATCTCGTAGGACGGCGCGAAGTCGTGCTCGAGGTCGACCCCGGGAACGGGCTGTTTGCTGCCCTTGGGCGCCCGCGCCGGCAGGTCGCGGACGTGACCGACGGAGGCCGTCACCACGTAGTCGTCGCCCAGGTACTTGTTGATCGTCTTCGCCTTGGCGGGCGACTCGACGATCACGAGATTCCGCCCCTTCGCCTGCTCCGCGGAGGGCATGCGGCGGGTGCTTTTCTTCCGGGTGCTTCTCTTGGACTTCGCGGGAGACATCGCTGACGAGCCTATCGGTCAGGGGCACGGCGGACGTGAGACTTCCGCCAAGGGACGAGCGAGGAATTCAACGGGACGGGGCGATCTTGTCAAGGACCATTCCCGGGTCCGCCCTCTCTTCCTTCTTCGGCAGGCCGCGTCGGAAACGCTACAGGCCGGGCCGTTCCTCGGAGGGAGTGTCCATCGAGGTCCGGAGCTTCGAGAGCATGTCGAAGTGGCTCTGCTCTTCGTCCGCGAGCTCCCGACAGAGGTCGATCATCGCGACGTCGGTGAACTCCCCCATCAGCCTCCGGTAGGCGTCCCGGGCGTTCTCCTCCATCCGGAT
>JBDLIY010000050.1:0-13814 GCA_039714635.1 Planctomycetota bacterium | reverse complement strand
GGCCAGCGGGCGACGGCCGCGGCCACGAGCCGGGCCACCTCCGGCCGCGGCCGCTCCATGAGCCGCATCACGTCCGCGGGGTGGCGCCGACCGACGGCCGCCAGGACGTGAACGACCTCCCCCCGCAGTTCCGGGCGCGAGATGCCGATGACGGCGATCGTCGAAAGGTCCGGGCCGTGGGCGATCCGCGCCAGCACGCGCAGCGCCAGCCCCCGGCGCAGCGCCACGGCCCGGCGGCGGCTTTCCCGCTCCGATTCCGTCGGCGCCCGCATGCGGTCGAGGATCCCGCGCGCCCGGTGGCGCGTCTCGGCACTCCCCCGCCGGAGAGCCTCGTCCAGGGCCACCCGCGCCGGCTCGCCGATCGCATCGAGATCCCTCGTCGCCTGTTCGCGCACGTTGAAGTCGTCGTGGTCCAGGTCGTCGATCCGCCGGGCGATTCGCTCGTCGAGCGCGGTCTCCTCCGGGTCGACGAAGACCTCGAGCAGGTCCGGCACGACCTCGGCCCCCCGCTCGATCAGGAGTTTCCGGGCCCCGCGCCGGTCCGCGATCACCGGGCTGCCGAGATCCTCGATGGCGCGGGCGACGTCCGGCTCCGGCTGGTCATCCATCGTCTGGGCCCCGGCCGTCCCGGCCCACGCCGCGAGGAGCAGGACCAGCGCTCCGAACGACGAGCCCGGCGCGGGTCGGCGGCGCCGCTCGTCGACCCACCGCTCCACGGCCGAGACCCGCGACGTCAACTGCATGGCCTGCTCCGGGGACGCCCGACCCTCTCCGTAGCGCAGTCCGCAGAAGATTCGCGTCAGGCCCTCCACGTCGTCGAGCTCCGGTCCCTCGGACCGGATGACGGCGCGCGCGAACTCCAGCGGGGTCTCCGCGGGACGCCTTCGGTAGCCGAGCGTCGACAGGGCCCGGACCAGGCGCTCGTAGAACGGGAACCGCGCGGCGTCCTTCCCCACCAGGCCGCGCCCCTTCGCCACGAACGCCGCCGCGCGCCGGGAGCCCCGGACCGCCGCCCAGCCGAGGAGCAGGATCCCGACGATCACGATGAGCCAGGCGAACAGGCGCCCCACCGTCGTGGAATTCGCGCCGCCCGGAACGAGACCGGAGACGAACTTGTCGATCGCGTCCAGGACGCGGCGGAGCAGGCTCGGCTTCTTCGCCTCTTCCAGGGCGGCCGCCGCCTCCTCTGCCCGTTCCTCTTCCGGCGCTTCGAAGATCTCGTCCACCTTCTCCGGCGGAAGGATGTCGACGGCCTCCGGCACCGCCTCGAAGGGCACCCAGCCGAGGCCCTCGAACGGCACCTCGACCCACACGGCCGCGTCGGGCGTCCGGAAGACGAAGAAGCCGGAATCAGCGAGCCACCAGTCTCCGAAGTAGCCCGTCGCCAGGCGGCAGGGAACGCCGGCCGCCCGCAGGAGCACGACGCCGGCGCTGGCGAAGTCGATGTCCCGCCCCCACTTCCGCTCGAAGAGGAAACCGTCCACGTCCACGCGGGGCGGCGCCGTCTGCTTCGTTTCCTCGACCCCGACGACCCGCTCGTCCTCCTCGTAGCGGATGTGCGCGCGCCGCAGCCAGGTGAGGATCGCCGAGACGCGCTCGGCCGGATCGGTGAAATCCTCCGTCAGCTCGAAGACGATCGCGTCGAGCCGCTCCCGGTCGAGGGCGGCCGGGATCAGCCGGAATTCCGGCCCGGGATCGGCGAGGATCGCGGCCGGGCCGGGCTCGTGGAACGAGGTCCTCACGGAGTACGGCCGCGCCACCGCGAGGGCCTGCTCCGCCGAGTGGTTGCCGACGCCGTCGATCACGACGCGGGGCAGGAGGAACTTCACCGGCACCGGGCAGGCGTAGAGCGTCCGGTCGCGGCCCGCCGGCACGAGGTAGTCCAGATCCACCACGACCCCGGGGACGGCCGGGAGGACCTCCACCGCCCCGTCCGTGGTGCCGTCCTCTCCGTCGAAGACCGTGCGCGTGGCTCCCCGCGCGCGGATCCAGCGGCCGGCGTCCGTCAGGGCGTCGTAGCACTCGCCCCGGATCCGGAGGTCGCGGGTGAACGCCGAGGAGCCGGGCTTCGGTCGGACGAGAAGCGCCAGTTCGTCCGTTTCCTTCCGGCGGAGGAACTCGTCGCGCTCCAGCCGGGGGCCGAACGGCTCCGGCGCGATGATATCCGGGGGCAGCGCGAACGGCGCCGGCCCCTCGTCGGGGAGTTCGGGCAGCGGGTCCTCGATCGCGACCCGGTCCCCGTGCAGGATGAAGTCGAACACGCCGCCGACGCCGGAGATGACGTGCGGCGTGACCCACCAGATGACGAAGCCGCCGGCGATGAGCCAGAAGCTCAGGTGCCGCAGCGAAGCGATCACGGCCCGCCGGCCGGTCCCCTTCCGCCCCGCGACCTCCCGCGCCTCCGGGCGTTCGTAGCCGCGCACCCGGGCGAGGTCGAGGATCCTCTCCTCCTCCAGCCGGAGCGTGAGGACCGTCAACGTGGCGACGGCGCTGACCGAGTACAGCGCCAGGAGCGGGGCGAAGAAGCCGTCGCGCGCGCCGTCCGTCGACAGGACCGCCAGGAAGACGGAGAGGCCAAGCAGGAACCGGCAGTCCCCGCCGACGAGACGCGGACTCTGGAACTTCCACACCGCGAGCAGCATGGCGAGGTGGGCGAACGCCATCGTCCAGTCGCCCGAAAGGAAGATGTAGTCCGGGATCGGGAGGAGGAGGGAGAGGCCCAGCATCCCGGCCGCGAACGTCGGGTTCGTGCGCCGGATCGCGACGAAGAGCGGGAAGGACCCCGGCAGGAGCAGAAGCGCGGCGAAGGCGACGGTCCCGACCGGGTCCCGCAACCCGACCCCGTAGGCCGCCGCTCCCGCCAGCAGGCACACGGCCAGTCCGCCGCGCACCGCCGGGATCGCGTATCCCTCAGTGGTTCTTCTCATCCTCATGGAACGTGAAGAGCTTCCGCTCCCAGGCCCCGTCCGCCTTGAAGATCACCGGCCGGCGCAGAGGGGGAATCCGTTCGAGCGCCGTGGCCAGCCGTTCCCGATCCACCGAGGGAACGACGAGCACGGCCCGGCTCCGGGTGAACTCCTCGTCCGGAGCCATGTTGACCAGGTTGTGAATCCCTCCCGTCGTCGTGGGCGTGAGTTCGGCCAGGCAGCGCAGGATCCGGGAGAGCTTGCGGTCCCGCCGGTCGGTGGCCACCTGCCGCGGCTCCGGCCCGAAGTAGTACAGCTTGATCTGGTAGCGGCGGAGCGCCAGCCGCCTGATCAGCGTCGCCGCGAACGAGACCGCGCGCTCCATCCGGAGGATCCGGCTCCGCCGCGCCCCGGCATCCACGCGGGTCTCGAGGAAGATGGAGACGCGCTTCGAGAGGTCGTCCTCCATCTCCTTGACCATCAACTCGCGGTAGCGCGCGGTCGCCTTCCAGGAGATGAGCCGCGGATTGTCCCCCGCCCGGTACTCGCGCAGGTTCGAGAACTCCTCCTGGCCCTTCTCGTGCGCCGTCTCCGTCGCCGTCATGAGCCTCGAGAAGCCCGCCGCCGGCAACGGATCGCCCCGGAACCGTCCGAGCCGGGGGAAGACGACGATCTCCGATTCCACCTCGTGCCGCACCGTGTGTTCGAAGAGCCCGAACGGATAGCGCGTGGAGAGGAGGCAACTCGTGATCCGGTGCCGTCCCCGGTCGCGGATCCGGACGCGGTACCGGACCTCGGCGGCCTCGCCCGGTGTCACCCGCAGCGCGATCGCCCGCCCCGGTTTCGCGTAGGGCCCGTCGGGGCCGTCGCTCAGGACGACCGAGAAACTCCCCCGGAGGCGTTCCGGGGCCCGGATGAGCGCGCCCACCGTGAACGTCACCCCCGCGTGGGCGTCCTCCGGCGCCAGCCGCGTCACTTCGAGGCCCCGGAGGTTGAGCATCGGCAGGAGGAACCCGATCAGGACCGCCGAGAGAAGGAGCCCGAACACCAGGCGGAGGGCCGGATCGCCACCGGCGACCGAGAGGACCCCGATGAGGACGGCGGCCGCCATGACGGCACCGCCCCCCGCCGTGGGCCGCGGCAGCGCGCGCACCCGGGCCGCCTGTCTCCGGAGGAATGTCCCACCCTTCATCTCCCTATCATGCCACCGAGTGCTCACACGCGGGAAGTCGTGTGCAGGTTTTGTCCATCGCGCCGCCGGAACCTGTCATTTCTCCCGATCTGTCGTTCAATAGGGGCGACGGCGATGAACATACGAGCGAAAAAGGTCCCGGCCCACGTGATCGCGTCCGTGCTCCTGCACGCCGCGCTGGTGGCCGGTCTGTTCTTCGTGGTCGGCGTGGCGGGCACGCCCGACGATCCGCTGTCCCGCACCGTGGTCAACGCGGAGCCGGACGAGCGCGACCTGCTCGAGCCGGAGATCCCCGAGATCCCGCCGGAGCGACCGGTCCCGACCCCGGAGCCCGTGGCGGACCCCGAGGTCCTCGACGAGCCGCTCGACGAGCCGCCGGTGTTCGAGGAGACCGACCCCGCCGACGTCAGCCGGGAGACGCTGCCGCCGTCGGATCTGCCCCCGGTCCGCGCGCCGAATCCGATCGGCATCGGCGGGGGCAACGTGGCGCCTCCGCCGCCGCCGCCTCCCCCGCCGCCGCCGAAGCCGAAGGGCCCCACGAAGAAGGCGGCGCCGAAGCACAATCCCGGGCCCGCCTACCCCCGCGCGGCCGCCGATCGCGGCTACGAGGGGCGCGTCGTCCTGCTCGTGGAGGTCCTGCCGACCGGCAAGATCGGCAAGATCGAGGTGACGACGTCCTCCGGCCACCGGATCCTCGACGACGAGGCGGTCCGGACCGTGAAGGCGTGGCACTTCGACCCGGCGCTCGTCAACGGCGTCCCCGCACGATCGCTCGTCGAGGTCCCCTTCAAGTTCGAGCTGGATAGACGTCGCTGAACCGTGCCGGCACCGGGATCCCGGTGGACGCAAAGAAGAACGTCAGCGTGCGCGTCGTGTGCGTCCCCCGCCAGAACACGCGGTCGCAAACCG
Source organism: Planctomycetota bacterium (assembly GCA_039714635.1). Taxonomy (GTDB): domain Bacteria; phylum Planctomycetota; class JAJSAM01; order JAJSAM01; family JAJSAM01; genus JBDLIY01. The sequence goes on along the minus strand of JBDLIY010000050.1, from coordinate 8,807 downwards.
GGCAGTGCCGGTAGACGTCGTGGTGCGCGAAGGCCTTCGGCGGGACCCGGTCGGCCACGTCCTCCTTCTCCACTCGCTCGAGCGGGACGTTGCAGATCACGCACCGCCGGAAGGCGAACTCGTAGGGGTCGAGCGCAAACGTCTCGATCACGTCCCGGAACTGCTCCGACACGTCCTGGCTCGTGAGTCGGTGGAGCCGCGGCGCCCACAGGCTCTTGTTCATCGTGAGGATCGTCCGCTTCTCGGTCCAGGAGCGCCGGTAGAGCTCCCGGTTCGCGATGCCGTCCTCGAAGACGGAATCGAACCCCGCCGAACGCAGCCACCGGGCGAGACGCCGCAGGTGGTCGTCGACGATGAACCGGATCGGCGGCTCGGGCCGCTCGCTACTCTCCGTCGCCACCTTCGAAGGTCCCCTCGGCCGAGCGCCTGTCCCGTTCCACGGCCATCGCCCGCCGGATGCTCAGGAAGAGGCCTCCTCCGAGCACGAGGACGGCGAAGAACAGCATGAGCCAGGCACCGAGGCCCATCTCGAGATCCGTGGCCACCGCCAGCGCGCTCATTCCTCCTCCTCCTCGAAGTCGTCGCCCCGCCCCTTCAGGAACATGAACATCAGGCCGAGCAGGACCACGCCCCCCGCGACGCACCACCCGCAGAGCACGAGCCAGGTGTCCGGGTAACCCTCGTAGCGCACGGTCAGGTCGTTGATGAACGACAGCACGAGAGAACCCGCGAGGATCCCGGGCGTGATGACCATGATGCAGAGGTCCCACCACCAGCCGACCTTGAAGTCGGATACTTCGTTCACGTACTTCTTCAACTCGTAGGGACCGCAGAGCGGGGCCCCGCCGTCCATCTCCGGGTGTTCCTTCCGGAACATCTTCCGGAGCCTCTTCGACCCCAGGACCCAGCCGACGACGATGCACTCCATCAGGCCGACGGCGGCGAGGCCGTAGCCGTTCATCCAGTGGTCCACGATATCGAGGTAGTAGAGCCCCGCCTGCGTGCAGAAGATCAGGCCGGCGATGAAGCCGAAGATGCAGAGGCCGCCGACGATCACCTCCCGGTTCGCCTGGAACTTGTCGTTGAGCCCCGTCACCACGCCCTCGACGATGGAGAAGGCGGAGTCGATTCCCAGCGCGAGGAACATCAGGAAGAACAACGCGGAGAAGATCGCGACGAGGGTCGTCCCCATGTCGATCTTCCCGATCGCCGTCGGGTAGACCTCGAACGCCAGGCCGACGCCGCCGCCCGTGGCGAGGTCGGACACGGTTTTCGCTTCGTCGGGCTGGTGCGCGAGAAACCCCAGGACGGAGAACACCACGAAGCCGGCGAAGAAGGACGTGGCGCAGTTCGCGAAGGACGTGATGACGGCGTTGTTCGCGATGTCGGAGCGGCGCGGCAGGTAGGACGCGTAGGCGATGAGAATGCCGAATCCCAGAGACAGGCTGAAGAAGATCTGCCCGTAGGCGGCGAGCCAGACGTTCGGTTCGGTCAGGGCATCGAAGTTCGGGGTCAGGTAGTAGGCGATGCCCTCCCCCGACCCTTCGAGCGTGATCCCGCGGATGAAGAGGATCACGAGAATCACGACCGGCAGCGGGACGGTCAGCATCACGATCCTGCCGACGCGCTTCACGCCCTTGTGGATGATCCACCAGATCGAGAGCCAGGTAACGGCCAGGCCGAGGACGACGACCGGGAGGATTCGGCCGGTCTCGCCCGGACCGCTGGATCTCTCCAGGATCTCGTCCTTGAAGTAATCGCCCTCGATCCCCTGCCACGGCACACCGCCGCCGAAAATCCCGTCCACCACCGCGCGGTAGAGGTACATCCAGGACCACGACATGATGACGCAGTAGTAGATCGAGATCGTGGTGCCGACCATCAGGGCCCACCAGCCGACCCACTCCCACTCCTTCCCGATCTTCCGGAAGCTCTTGGCCGCGGAGCCCTGGTACTTCACGCCGAGGGCATACTCCACGATCATCAGCGGCACGCCGGCCGTCAGGAGCGCGACGAAGTACGGGATGAAGAAAGCGCCGCCGCCGTTCTGGCCGACGACGAAGGGAAAGCGCCAGACGTTCCCCAGCCCGATCGCGCTGCCGATCGCGGCCATGATGAACGCACTGCGGCTGTCCCATCTCTCGCGGGATTCCGCCATGGAGGGTCTCCTTCCTTGGCGACAAGGAAACCAAGGCTGAAACGGGAATGCAAGGGGACGGAGTCAGGTGAACCTTTCCGGCCCGGCTCCGTTCATCTCCCCATCAGCGAATCGAGAGTGGCCCGCCGACAGCATCTCGGGAGAATCGCCCATGCATGTCGCCGAGCAGCAGACCTGGCGCAACATCTCGCGTCACGAAGAGACGTTCAACGACGTCCTGTACACGCAACTCAAGAAGACCCCGTGGTGGCTGATCTCCATCGCCTTCCACGGCATCCTCGTCGTCGGGATGTTCACGATGGACTTCGGCCCCGGCCCGATGGACCCGGGCCGCGACCTCACCTCCCAGGTGGAGGACGACACCTTCGATCCCCTCGAAGAGCCGATCAAGCCGCAGATCGACGAGACGGAGTTCATCGACCAGCCGGAGGAGGTCATCGACGAACCCGTCGTCAAGGACGCGAAGGTCTCCGACCATACCGAGACGGACAACGACAAGCCGTTCGACGAGTCGCTGAGCCGGGAGAACAACCTCGGGGACGCCCCCTTCGACGGCCCGTCCTCCAATGCCGCGATCGGTGTCGGCGGCGGGGCCGGCGGCGCCCTGGGCGGACGCGGCGGCAACGAGAACCTGAAGGCCTACGGCGGAGGGCGGACCACGCGGAACGCGGCCGACCTCGGTCTGAAGTGGCTCAAGGACCACCAGGACCGGGACGGCTACTGGGACTGCGACGGTTTCATGAAGCACGACCAGGTCCCGCCGGTCTGCGACGGCGCGGGCCAGGCCCTCTACGACCCGGGCGTCTCCGGTCTCGCTCTTCTCGCCTTCCTCGGCGCGGGTCAGACCCACAGGCACGGGGACTACAAGAAGACGGTCAAGACCGGACTCCGCTACCTGAAGCAGGTCCAGGACCCGGAGGGTTGCTTCGGCCCACGGACCGACGGGCACTACGTCTACAACCACGCGATCGCGGCGATGGCGATGGCGGAGGCCTACGGCATGACGGGCTCGGTGCTGTTCAAGCAATCGGCGCAGCAGGCCATCGACTTCATCCACAAGGCGCAGAACCCCTACCTGGCCTGGCGCTACGGCGTCCGCCCGCAGGACAACGACTCGTCCGTCACGGGCTGGATGATCATGGCGCTGAAGTCGGCGAAGGTCTCCGGGTTGCGCGTCTCGCAGGACGCGTTCGACGGCTGCCGGGCCTGGATCGAGAAGGCGACGGAGCCGGAGTACGGTCGCGTCGGCTACACCGCCCGCGGTACGGGCCCCGCCCGCCCCGAAGGCATGATGGACCAGTGGCCGGCCGACAAGTCCGAGTCGTTGACCGCCGTCGGCATCCTGGCGAGGATCTTCACGGGTGAGGACCCGCGGAAGTCCGAGGTCATCGGCAAGGGGGTCGACCTCTGCCTGAAGGCCCTCCCGGTCTGGGACGAGGAGTCCGGGTCCATCGACATGTACTACTGGTACTACGCGACTCTGGGGCTGTTCCAGGTCGGCGGCGACGCGTGGGACAAGTGGAACGACGCGATGAAGCCCGCGATCATCGACAGCCAGCGGAAGGACCAGGTCTCCTTCAAGGGTTCCTGGGACCCGGCCGGCCCCTGGGGCCACGCCGGCGGCCGCGTCTACTCGACGGCGGTGATGGTGATGTGCATGGAGGTCTACGGCCGGTACAGCCGCTTGTTCCAGGGCAAGCGCCGGTGACGTGAAAATGCGGCGCCGGTACGCGTTGTTTCACTTCTTGCGCAGGCGCGTCGGGCGCGTGAACGGGAGGAAGTAGAACACCAGCAGCAGGATCAGGATGACCTGCAGGCCGATGTGGATGATGTGCAGGACGACGAAGAGGTAGACGAGCCCCTTCGTCTCGTCCGGAAGGTCGATGCACCCGGCGAGGAGGAACGCGGTCAGACAGATGATCGCGATCCTCCCCGCCTTCGCCATTTCGACCCCCTACCTCATCGGACGAGCTCCACGCGAATCAGCAGGAGCAGCCCATCGCCGTCCATTCCGGACAGCGTTCCACCGATGACGGCGGTACGGCCCGCCGGCACGGCCACGGTCGTACGGATCTTCTGAAGGTCCAGACTCGGCGTCTCGATGGACCCGACCTCCGTCTTTATCGACTCGATCGGGCGCGACAGTTTACCCGTATCGGCCCGCACCTGAAGCACGACCACCTCTCCGCGGCCGGCGATGGTCGGCCGCACGTCGGCGACCACGCCCTCCGTCGCGATCTGGACGATGGGGTCGGGGATCTGCGACTTCTGGGCGATCTCCACGTCGTAGTCCTGGACGTAGGAGACCTGGACCACGTCGGTGATCGCCACGCGCTGGGTGTTCGAGCAGAGCACGGATCCCGCCGCGACGACCTTCACGTCGCCCGCCGTCCGGGCCTCCGAGAGGCGTTTCCCGGCCGCCTCGTCGAGGTGGAAGCGCGAGCCGTCCCCGAGGACCTTCGACAGCGTGCCGTCAGAGATCCGCACCCACTCCGCGGTGACCATGATCTGGGCGGACACGCGCTTCCTCAGGGCCGCCAGGAGATCGGCGACCTTCCCGTGCACCGCCTTCGTGTGGCGGACGCTGAGGATCCCGTTCGTGTACCAGATGGAGACGCTCCGCAGTTCCTCCCAGGACGCCGGGGCGACGTTCCGCCGGATCAGGTCGACGAGGAGGTCGCCCTCGTAGTAGGCGAGAAGCGCCGGCTCCTCCTCCTCGAACATCCCGAAGCCGAAGCCGCCGGACGGCACGAGATCCATGTGGAACTGCGCCGGGTAGTCGGGGACCGTGACGACGAGGTCCCTCACGTCGTACATGTGCATCTCGTAGAGCTTCGCCGCGCGGCCCGGGGCACCCCCGTCCTGCGCGAGAAGGGAGACGCCGCCCGCCAGGACGACGGCGGCCAGCAGGATCGCGATCGCGGCGAACTTCATTTCGCACCTCCCTTCACGCCGATCCGGTCGAGGTGCGGAGCGACGAAGAGGGCCCAGTTCCGACCGTCCGGCGTCTTCCCCCGCGAAACGAGCGCGTGGGTGCCCACGGGGACGGCCACCGTCGTCCGGAACTCCACCAGCCGCTGGGCCGGCGCCGTGACCGGCCCGCCGGTGACGGAGACCGTCCGGTCCTCGTCATGGGCGGCGGTCAGGTAGCCACCGAGGTCCACCACCACGTGCGAGTCGCCGCGGTTCACGCAGCGGACGTCGAAGGAGAGGCCCAACTGCTGGACGCTGACGATCGGGTCCGCGATGAGCGCGGTCTGGGCCACCTCGACGTCGTAGTCCTGGACGTAGGACCGCTGCAGCGCCCGGTAGAATGAGATCCTCTGGCCGCTGAAGCCCGTGATCCGCGAGCTGAGGGCCAGCTCCGCACCGGCCGCTTCCAGCTTCGCGAGCCGTTCCCTCGTCCAGAGAGCCGTGCCGTCCGACGGCCCGGTGAGAGAGTAGAGGCGCAACTCGACCGTCACCAGTCGACCCACGCTCGCGCGGAGCGAGGCGAGGTAGGCCGCCACCTCCTTCTGGATCTCCGCCGGCGCGGAAACCACGAGGGCGTGACTGCCCACGATGCGCATCGCGGGGCCGTCCAGGGCCCAGACCTCGGGCCGGACGTTCATCTCGATCAGCTCCGCGATCTCCTCGATGTCGGCGAAGAAACGCTCCCCTTCGTACGCGGCGCCGAAGCACGGTTCGTCCTCGTTCATCTCCGACCCGGCCGGCTGGATGGCCAGGTGCGACCGCTTGAAATCCATCAGCCGGACCGTCAGGTCGGCGACGTTGTGAACGCGGAGCACCATCGACGTCTCGTCGTCGAGCAGCCCCGACAGTTCCCCGTCCTGCGCAATCCCCGTCAACCCGAGCGGCACGGCCGTGAGTACGACGAGGACCAGCGCGAGAATCGACCACTTCATGCGTTGCCTCCTCTTTCCAGGTGGGACCCGGGACCATTCTAAGGGCGGATTGAAAGCCCTGCTCCGGCCAATCGAAATACAATGCCTGCGTGAAGAGACTCCCGTCGGCCACCCTCCTCGTCGTCCTCTTTTTCGTCCTCGCCGCCCCCGCCCGGGCCGTGGACCGGCGCGAGCTGCCCAACGGGCTGCGCGTCTTCCTCGTCCCCCAGCGAAGCGCGCCGATCGTCTCGGTCAGCGTGTTCCTCCCCGTCGGGCGGGTCCACGAGCCCCCGCGCCTGGCCGGGGCCACGCACTTCATGGAGCACATGCTCTTCCGCGCCACGGCGAAGCGTCCCGGCGGGCGCTCCGAGCGGGAGGCCTGGGGCGCGGGCGCCCGGTTCTCGGCGAACACGTGGCAGGACTTCACGCGCTACGAGGTCGTGCTGCCGAAGGAGCGTCTCGACCTCGCGCTCGACCTGCTCTCCGACGCGCTGCTCACGGCGAAGTTCGAGCCTTCGGAAGTCGAGGAGGAGCGCCGGGTCGTGATCGAGGAGATCGCGAAGCGGGCCGCGGACGCGGAGCTGTGGACGTGGGAGGAAACCGACGGGCTGCTCTACCGGCCGCACCCCTACGGCGAGCGCATCATCGGCACCGTCCGCGGCGTCCGGGCGATGTCCCGGGACGATCTGTACGACTGGTACCGGGAGCGCTACCGCCCCGACGGCTCGGTCCTCGTGATCGCCGGGGACTTCGACGAGGCGGCGGCGTTCGAGGCGGTGCGAAAGGCGTTCGGCGCCTGGCGCGGAGAGGGGCCGAAACCACCCGCCCCACCGCGGCCACCGGCCGCTTTCGGCCACTTCCAGGAGATGACGGTCACGAGGGACGGCGCCTCGCCCATGATCGCCCTGTCCGCGGGGATGCCGGGCTTCCTGCACCCGGACTACCTGTCGACCCGGTTCCTCGCCGAGCTGATGCGCGGCTGGCTCGACCAGCGCCTCGTCCGGGAGACGGGCGGGAAGGTCCTCTCCACGGCGGTCTGGTACGTCCCCCGCCTGCTGCGGAACCAGCTGCGAATCCGGCTCCGCGTCGCGTCGGCCGCGGACGTGCCGATGGCGAGGGACGCCCTCCTCGGGCTCCTCGCCGAGTTCCGGAAGAAGGACTTCCCCTGGGGCGGGCTCCGCAACGTCGCGGGGAACTTCCGGGCGCGGGAACTCCTGCTGCGGGAGGACCTGTCGACGCTCGCCACCGTCATCGGTCGCGGGGCCCTCGGCGGCTACTACCATGAGGACGGCCCGCCCGGATACCTGGCGGCGAACGACCGGTACGACCGGATCGCGGTCGCGGACGTCGTCCGCGCGGCCCGCCGCTACCTCCACCCGTCGAACCTTCGCGTCACGGTCCTCACGTCGGAGCGGATCGAGCTGCCCCCCGCCGCGGGATCGCGTTCCGATGCGCCGGCCGGGAGATTCGAGCCGGCGCCGGTACCGAAGCGCATCCCCTGGGACGAGGTCGAGCCCCTCGCCCCGATCTCCGGCGGCACGTCGTCCCGCGACGGCGACGCCACCGTCACCGAGCTGCCCGGGGGCACGCGCCTCGTCTACCTGGAGCGGAACGCTCTCCCGGTCGTGGGCGTCGCCATCGTCTTCCCGGCCGGCTCCGAGCGGGACCCCGTCGGAAAGGAGGGCCTCGCCGCCCTCACGCTCCGCGCGCTGGAGCGGGAGACGAAGGGCGATCCTTCTCACTCCCTCCGCTGGCGCATCTTCTCCGCCGGCGACGATCGGGACTTCCGGGTGACGCGCACCACGACGCGGGTCGCCTTCACCGTCCCTCGGGAGGACTTCCCCGAGGTCCTCGAGGCCGTGACCACGATCCTCGAAAATCCGGGCTTCTCGCCGGCGTCGATCCGGTCCGCGCGGGCGGGGCTTCTCGCGCGCGCTCGCCGGGCGAAGGAGACCGTCGGCACCTTCGCGGAGCAGGAGTTCCGCCGGGGCATCCTCGGCGGCGATCGACTCACCCACCCGGTATGCGGCACGCCGGAATCGATCCGCTCGATCGAACCGACCGATCTCCGGCGGTTCCACGCCACCCATCTCGCCCTCGGTCGGGCGGTGATCGCCGTCGTCGGCGACGTTTCGCCGCGCGTCGCCCGCGGCACCGTCACGTCGATGCTTCGGGAGAGACCGGCCGCCCCGCACCGCCCGCGGGATCCGCTCCGCGGCCCCTCTCTCCCCTCGGCCGGTCGCCGCGTCCTCTCCCATCCCTCCGGACGGGGCTACCTCATCTCGGGCACCTCCGGCCCGGCCTGCTCCAGGAAGGAGCGGGCGGCCGCGGAGCTGCTCCGGCTCGCCGTGGGATGGCGTGTCTTCACGGAGATGACGGACCGCCTCTCGATCGCGTACCAGGCGGGCTCGCTGTACCTCGACCCGGTGGGCCCGACGCCGTTCGGTTTCTACGTGGGCGTCCAGCCGGAACGGGTGGAGACGGCCGAGGCGGCGCTGACGGCGATCCTCGACGGCGCCCGGGCCGATGGTCTCGACGCCGCTCTCCACGCCGACGCGAAGGGCGCATGGCTCGGCGCCTGGGCCCGCTCCTACCTCCGCTCCGACCGGACCGCGATCCGCCTCGCGACGAACCTCGCGCGGGGGTGGCCGGTGGACGCGGAGGAGGCGCTGGCGGAGCGGATCCGCGCCGTGACCCGCGACGACGTCAACCGCCTGGCCCGGCGGCTCCTCGCCCCGGACCGGCGGCTGACGATCGTCGTCAGA